>NZ_JBSQOT010000021.1:0-34501 GCF_055117995.1 Deferrivibrio sp.
ATTTCCGGTTCAGAAACCTGCACCCTCATAAACCCGCTATTCAAGTAAAGTGCCCTTATTCTTTCTCTGTCAAGAGCAATCTCATCACTTACAAGCTTACCACTCCCCGTAAGCCATGAGAAAAACCCTTTTTCATCTGTTTCCATAGTCTTTTTTATCTTCTTATCCGAATAAAACTCATTGCCAAGTATTTCAATCCTGTACACTTTTGCTTCTTTGCCTTCATCAATACTGAAAATAAGGTCAACACTGTTGTTTTCCCTTTCTTCAATATCATAAGTGATTTTAACATTAAAAAAATTTTCATCCTGATATTTTGCCCGAAGTTCTTTTATAGTAGATTCGATTTTCCCTTTATCGAAAACTTCCCCTTCATTAATTGTAAGTTTTTCTCTTAAGGATTCCTCGCTAATTTCGTCATTACCTTCAAAATATATTTTATTTATAAAGGGCTTTTCAGAAACATTGTAGACAAGTACTACCATGGAGTCCTCAATTTCAAGATCCGCGCTTACATTCAGAAAAAGCCCCGTCTGATACAGATTTCTTATTGATTTATCAATCTGTTCCAGATCAAACTCACTCCCCTGCTTAACAGTATATTGCAGTATTTTTGAATCAGGCACCCTTTTGTTACCGGAAATTTTTACCAGATCGATTGTAGCCGAAAAAACTGTGCCACACAAAAATAACATTAATGTAATCAATACTTTTTTCATAGATTCTCTTCCAGTATTTTTATTATAGACTTTAACCTTGAATGTTTATATTTAAGCAGGCTTTTGTTTGCTATAAGCCTTGCAGTGGAATGCATTATAGTTTCAATCTCCTTTAGACCGTTTTTCTTCAACGTCTCACCCGTGGAAACAAGGTCAACAATAAAGTCAGAGAGGCTCAACAGTGGTGCAATTTCAATAGAGCCATAAAGTTTTATTACTTCTATAAAGATACCTTTGGACTGAAAATAGTTTTTTGCAATATTAACAAATTTTGTAGCCACCCTCATATCGTGAAAATAATCCCCTTCAAAATCGTTTGGAGCAGCCACGCACATCCTGCAATATCCAAATCCAAAATCAAGAAGTTCATATATATCAGCTTTGGTTTCAAGAATTATATCTTTCCCTACCACTCCGAGGTCGCAAGCGCCATATTCAACATATGTAGTTACATCCATATTCCTTATCAAAATAAATTTTATCTTATTCTTTGAATCTTCAAATATGAGTCTTCGCGAATTAAAATCTATGCAGCCTTTTTCAACAATATCAAGTCTCTCAAGCAAAGATAAGGTCTCTTCTGCAAGCCTCCCTTTAGGGAGTGCAATGGTAATATAATCCTGCATAAATTTTATTCCTTTTCCCTTTTTATGTCAGCCCCAAGAAACTTAAGCTTTTCATCAAATTTTTCATAACCTCTGTCAAGGTGATAAATTCTGTGCACCTGAGACTCACCATCGGCAGCAAGTGCGGCAACTACAAGAGAAGCACTTGCTCTTAAATCAGAAGCCATTACATGAGCACCTGTCAGCTTATTGCCACCTTTCACAATTGCTGATCTGTCTTTCAGCTTTATATCAGCCCCCATTCTCTTTAGCTCAGCAACATGCATAAATCTGTTTTCAAATATATTTTCAGTGATAACAGAAAGACCTTCAGACAAAGCCATTACGGCCATAAATTGCGCCTGCATGTCGGTTGGAAATCCCGGATAAGGCAGAGTAGTAATATCTACAGCCTTTGGCTTTTGCTCCATTCTTGCAACAATGGTATTATCAGTTATATCCATATCAAGCCCAATCTCTTTAAACTTTTCAATGACAGAGTTCATTGCCCATACGGGTGAATCTTTTATAGTTATGTTTCCACCCGCAGCAGCGACCGCTGCCAAAAATGTCCCGGCTTCTATTCTGTCTGGCATAACTGTATAATTGGCAGGATTAAGACTTTTAACACCTGTTATCTCTATAGTCTTTGTGCCTTCGCCTTTTATTTCTGCACCCATTTTTTTTAGAAATCTCGCCAAATCAACGATTTCCGGCTCTTGAGCTGCATTTTTGATGACAGTTTTCCCATCTGCAAGGCAGGCGGCCATCATTATATTTTCAGTACCTGTAACTGTTACAATATCAAAAACTATCTCTGCCCCTTTTAATTTTTTACACTGTGCATTTATGTAACCATGCTCAACATCAATCTCAGCACCCATCTGCGCAAGAGCCTTGATATGAAGATCAACAGGTCTTTCTCCAATAGCACAACCACCTGGCAAAGAAACTTTGGCAGCACTCCTTTTTGCAAGAAGAGGCCCAAGCACAAGGACACTCGCTCTCATAGTCCTTACCAACTCATAATCTGCGGTAAAAAGCTCAGGGTTTTCAGTATTTATAACCGTCACATCGTTATCAATCTGTTTGGCAGTAACACCAAGAGAATCAAGAACCTTAAACATTGTTGAAATATCTCTTAATTGGGGAACATTCTTTATCAAATACTCCCCTTCGGCAAGAAGCACTGCAGAGAGTATCGGCAAAGCGGAATTTTTTGCCCCGCTTATTCTGACTTCACCAAAAAGTTTATTGCCACCGTTTATAACTAATTTTTCCAAACCATTACCCTTTTATTTCCAAAATAATCTTCAACAAATCTAACATTTTTATCTTTGTACACCAATTTAAGTCTTTCAGACTGGTCAAATCCAATCTCAAAAAAAATTAACCCATCTCTTTTACATAATTTATCCAATATAAACAACATTTTTTTGTAAAAAATAAGGTCATCATCACCGGTAAATAAAGCAATCTCCGGCTCATACTTTATAAAGCTGCTATAATTGCTGTTGCGGCTGACATAGGGTGGATTCATTGTAATAATATCAAACCTGGTGTTAAAGCATTTATCTATATAAAAGGCATCCGTATTGACTAAAAATCCTCTGTTTTCAAGTGAATGCTTTTCTATATTCAATCTGGCAATTTTCAGAGCTTTAAAGTCGATATCTATACCTACTCCAAAAGAGTTTGGAAGATTTTTCAAAAGTGAAATCAAAATGCAGCCTGAGCCGGTACAAATATCAAGTATCTTATACTCTTTGTCTTTATGAACATTTTTCAAGACCTCTTCTACAAGCACTTCTGTCTCAACCCTTGGTATCAGGACATTTTCGTCTACATAAAATTCATATCCAAAAAATTCGTGATTTTTCCTCAAGTAAGATACAGGGTAACCTTTCTTTACAAGCTCAATACTGTTTATCGCCCTTTCATCTATAAGAATAGGCTCTTTTAATTTTGCAAGTACCGATTTTCTCTCAACATTTACCAGAAATGAAAGCAAATCAATTGAAGCTGCCTTTGAAAGATGAGGTATATTGGATTGAATATATAAAAAAAGTTCTCCGATACTAAGACTCAGGCCTTTTCTTATATTAAGCGACATTTTCCCTAAATGCCGGCCTGTTTTAACCTTTCTGTTTGATCAAAGGTAATAAGCGCATCTATCATCTCATCAAGCTCACCTTCAAGAAATCTGTCAAGACTATACAGTGTAAGATTTATCCTATGGTCTGTTACTCTATTCTGCGGAAAATTGTAAGTTCTGATCCTTTCACTTCTGTCACCTGAACCAACCTGCAGCTTCCTGCTTTCAGCCACCTCTTCAGCCTGCTTTCTAATTTCCATTTCAAGGAGTTTGGCCTTTAAAAGCTTCATCGCCTTCTCCCTGTTTTTTATCTGGCTTCGCTCATCCTGACAGGTCACAACTATTCCTGTAGGCTCATGCGTGATCCTCACTGCCGAATCCGTAGTATTAACGTGCTGACCACCCGCACCGCTGCTTCTATACACATCAATCCTTAAGTCCGAAGGATTTATATCAATGTCCACATCTTCAGCTTCAGGAAGAACAGCAACAGTACAGGCAGAAGTATGGATTCTTCCTCCTGATTCTGTAGTAGGAATCCTCTGCACTCTGTGACCGCCAGCCTCATACTTGAGTCTGCTGTAAGCCCCATGCCCCTTTATCAAGACAACAACTTCCTTGTAGCCACCAACTCCGGTTTCATTGAAATCAACAATCTCTGTTTTCCACCTTTTGGTTTCAGCATATCTTGTGTACATCCGAAGAAGATCACCGGCAAAAAGAGATGCTTCGTCTCCACCTGTTCCAGCCCTTATTTCCAAATAAATATTTTTTTCATCATACGGATCTTTGGGAAGCAGTAATAGCTTTAGCTCCTCTGTCAAGCTTTCAAGCTTCTCCCTATTTTCTTCAATATCCATCTCAGCCATCTCTATAAGCTCTTTATCATCAGATTCTTTAAGAATTGATTTTGCCTCTTCAATAATTGTCAAAACAGCCTTATATTCTCCATATTTATCAACAATCGGTTTCATCTCCGATAACTCTTTTGCAAGCTTCTGATATTTTTCCTGATCTGAAATTATGGCAGGGTCACTTATTTTATTTGTTATTTCTTCATACTTTACAACTATCTCATCAAGCTTGCTAAACATATATCAGCTCCTCATTAATTTCCTTGTTCTCACCCAACGCCTCTTTTATTGACACCAGGGCAACTTCAAGCTGCAAATCATCAGGCTCTCTTGTGGTAATTTTCTGCAACCACAACCCTGGTTTTATAAGCATATTCACTATAAAGTTATCTTTAAACCTGCTGCTTAACTTAAGTACTTCATAAGAAACTCCTGCAATTACAGGCAACAGCACTATTCTTGAACCAAATTTTATAAGAAAATGCGAATCTTTGGGAATAAGTGAAAAAATAAATATACTTACAATCATTACAATAAGCAAAAAGCTTGTTCCGCATCTTGGATGAAGCCTGCTCATCCTCCTGGCATTTTCAACTGTAAGTGGGAGCCCGTTTTCATATGTATATATAGCTTTGTGCTCCGCTCCGTGGTACTCAAAAACCCTTTTTATATCCTTCATGAAAGAAATAGCATATATATATAAAATGAAGAATACTACCCTTATAACTCCGTCAACAGCGTTAAAAACAAGAAAAGAATCTTTTATTAGAGGAAAAATATATTTCAAAAGGTCTGTAATAAGAAGTGGCAGAAAAACAAATAGTGCCACGCCAAGTCCAAGCCCAAGAAACATAGCAATAAATATCTCTTTTTTCGTTACCTTCTCGCTCCCTTCGCCCATAGCATGATAAGCACTGAAATTTAGTGCCTTGATTCCAAGAACAAGAGCATTGTAAAGACCGATAAGTCCTCTTATAAAAGGTTTTTTGAATATCCTGTTACTATCTATCTTTACCCGGTCCTTTTTTACAACAATTTTATTGTCTTCTCTCCTTACAGCTATCACAAAGCTTTCAGGCGCCCTCATCATTACACCCTCGATGACAGCCTGACCGCCTATATCAACACATTTTCCCATATTTTCACCTAAGATTTAAGAGCTAATTAAGTCTTCCGCTCTCTTTAAGAAATTTTTTGTACCTTTCCCTGACTTCCTGAGCCTTCCCACAGGTAAATTCATTTTCAGGACATGGCCCAAAAACACATCCCGGACCGGCCTTTGAAAAAATTGAAGGTGCTACTTTTAAACATTCTTCAAGCATCATCTCAGCCATTTTTCTGATTTCCCACTGAGCCCTGTTACAACATCTTATTCTGAAAAAATGTAAAAGCTCCCTGGCATTCATCGTAATAATTATTTTTGTTTCACAAGCATTTGGCAAAATATATCTTGCATCTTCCCCGGGTATACCAGCATTTATCATTTCAGCATACAGGTTTGATATCTCTTTCATGAGCTTTTCAAATTTTTCACCCATATTGTGTGCACTGACACTTTCAGGAATTATATAGTCAAACCCCTCTGTATGTTTGACATATCGCTGAGATTTTTGAGAATAACTTGCGAGTCTGTGCCTGACAAGTTGATGTGTCAACGCCCTTGAAACACCCTCAACACCGAAGGAAAAACTAACATGTTCCAAAACTGAATGGTGACCGATTCTAACAATTTTTTCAATAAACGATTCAACATCGACCCTTGACAGCTTTTCATTTAGCCCCTGAATATCCGAATCTGTATAACAGAGCTTGGCCGCCAACGCTGCAAGATTTTCAGGATCATAGGTATGCCTCAAAAGGCATACCTTTACATCAACTGCTTTAGCCAATTTAATTCCAGATACTACTTAGTTTTCTTACCGGTGCTATCACCGTATTTTTTCATAAATTTTTCTACTCTACCAGCAGCATCAACAAATTTTTGCTTACCGGTAAAGAAAGGGTGGCAAGCTGAGCAGATAGCAATACTATCCCTTTTTGAAGTAGACTTTGTAACTATTTCGTTACCACAAGCACACTTGAAAATAACTTCTTTGTATTCAGGATGAATCCCTTTTTTCATAATACTCTCCTTCTTCAAAAATCTAAACAAGGTTTCCCTACTATCACACTTAATTTAATTTATCAAGAAAATTTATAAATTTTCTACTTATTCATCGACTCCAAAAATTCCTTGTTGGTTTTTGTGCCCTTGATTTTCTCAAGCAAAAATTCCATTGCATCAACTGAGTTCATATTGCTCAAAAATCTTCTCAATATCCATACCTTATTGATTTCATCTTTATCCAGCAAAAGCTCTTCTCTCCTTGTACCTGATTTATTGATATCAATGGCAGGGAAAACCCTTCTTTCAACAAGTCTTCTGTCAAGATGAAGCTCCATATTGCCTGTACCTTTAAATTCTTCAAAAATAACCTCATCCATCCTTGAGCCGGTATCAATAAGCGCAGTTGCAATTATGGTAAGACTCCCACCCTCTTCAATATTTCTTGCTGCACCGAAAAACCTTTTTGGTTTATGCAGCGCATTTGAGTCAACACCGCCTGAAAGCACCTTCCCGCTTGGTGGTTCAATTGAGTTATAGGCTCTTGCAAGTCTTGTAATACTGTCAAGAAGAATACACACATCACGCCCTGTTTCCACAAGCCTTTTTGCTTTGTTTAAAACCATTTCAGATACCTGGACATGCCTGTATGCAGGCTCATCAAAAGTAGAGCTTATTACCTCAGCATCAACAGACCTCTTCATGTCGGTAACTTCTTCGGGTCGCTCGTCGATAAGCAAAATTATCATATACACTTCAGGGTGATTTTTGGTAATACTGTTGGCAACTGATTTTAAGAGCATTGTTTTTCCTGTCTTGGGTGGAGCCACAATAAGACCACGCTGCCCCTTACCTATGGGGGAAATCATGTTTATAATTCTTGTATCATATTTGGTGGGGAATGCTTCCAGATTAAGCCTTTCCTCAGGAAAAAGCGGGGTAAGATTTTCGAATAATCCTCTTTGACGGTTAGGCTCGTTAAAATTAATTTTTTCAACCTTCAACAGGGCAAAATACTTTTCATTATCTTTAGGAGGTCTTATCTCACCTTCTATGGTATCACCATTTCTCAGTCCAAACTTTCTTATCTGAGCAGGTGAAACATAAATATCATCCGGACCAGGCAGATAATTGTAGCCAGTTGACCTTAGAAAACCAAAGCCATCAGGTAAAATCTCAAGTACACCCTGTCCATAGATTTGACCATTATTGGCACTTGTAGCTTTCAGAATCTCAAAAATCAATTCCTGCTTCAACAACCCCTGTGGATTCTCTACCCCTGTTTTTTCAGCAATCTCAACAAGCTCTTCAATAGAGCAAACTTTTAAATCGGATAAATTCACAACAAACACCTCTTCCTTGAATATATCTTTTATCAGGCATAAAAATTTTGTAAGGTTTCCTTCATTTTTCAAAATTGGATTTGAAGACCTTCAGATACACCCCTTTTAAACTCTACAAAATTCATTGTCAAGTTTTTTTGTCCTGCTTTTGCCAATTTATAAAAACATTTCATATGAAAAATTGATGAATTATCAAATCTCAAGCTCACGACCATATACTTTGATAATAATTTCTCTTGCAGTTTCCTCTACAGACTTGTTGGTAGTATCTACAACATGCCAGTTTCTATTCCTTGCAACAAGGTCATAGACCATCTCTACTTCCTCAAATATTTTTCTCAAATCTGTATATCTGCTGGTAGTCTTGTAATGCTTTAATCTTGCAAGCCTCACTTTTTGCAACACTTCAGGCTCCATTATCAAACAAACAACCTTATTTTGGTCTACTTCAAACACTTCTTTTGGCAAATCAACTTCCGGAACAATCGGAATATTAATTACTTTATATCCCTGCTGACCTAAAAAAAACGATGTAGGAGTTTTGGATGTCCTTGAAAGCCCAAGCAAAACTATATCTGCCTCGTGAATCCCCTTCAATGATTTGCCATCATCATGACTTATACAAAACTCAACAGCTTCAATACGCTTGAAATATTTTGAATCCACCCTTCTTAAAAGGTTTGGATTTTCCTTTGGCACTTTTTTGAGAAATTTTTGCAACTTATCAACGGGTGGTCCCAAAATATCATGATGTGAAATCCCATTTGTATGGCAGATTTCATGAACCGTTTGCCTGAGACTTTTTTTAGCCATTGTAAATGCCACAAAACAATCTTCTCTTGAAACCTTGCTCAGAATATTTCTTATCTTTTCTTCAGAATCCATCTTGGAATAAACACTCACCCTTACCTGAGAATCATCAAACTGTATGAGACAAGCCCTTAAAATATTTATAGCACTTTGACCTGTCCCATCCGACAATATGTATATCTTTTTTGAGGCTTTTGCATCCCCATCACTTATTAGTTCAAAATTCATTTAATCATCTCTATAAATTCTTTTTCATCAATTATATTGATATTAAGTTTCTTGGCCTTATCAAGCTTGCTCCCCGGATCTTCCCCCACAATCAGATAGTCAAGATTTTTGCTGACTGTAGACAGTATATTTCCACCATTTTCTTTTATCAAGTTCTCAATCTCCTTTCTACTTACTGAAAGTTTACCTGTAACAAGGAAATTTTTTCCGTTTAATTTACCATTAATTTTACTCTTTGCACTGGATTCATCAAGGGAAAACTTCAAACCATGGGCTTTTAACTTTTCAACCACACCTAAAAATCTTTTGTTACGGCATGTATTGTAGATTGAATTTGCAACCACTTCACCTATATCTTTTACAAACATCAACTTTTCTACAGATGCTCCCATAATTTTTTCTATGCTCCCAAACTCATTTGCCAAAACTTCAGAGGTCTTCTTACCTACATGCAATATCCCAAGACCGTATAGTACTCTGTCAAAAGGTTTTTCTTTGGAATTTTCAATCGCCTTTAAAAGATTATTAACAGACTTATCTTTAAATCCTTCAAGATTAAGCAGTTTATTTTCATCCAGTTCATATATATCCGCGATAGACTCGACAATCTTTTTATCAACAAGCTGCTCAGCAACTTTTTCGCCAAGTCCTTTTATATCCAGGGCATCTCTTGATGCAAAGTGTAAAATGGAAGATTTAATGCGCGCCGGACAATCTATATTTAAACACCAGGCAGAAACATCCTCTTCATCCCTGTAAAGCCTCTCCTGGCACACAGGACAAAATTCAGGACTTACTATCTCTTTTACATCGCCTCTTTTCTCAGATACAACCTTAACAATTTTCGGAATAATCTCACCGCTTTTTTCCACAAAAACAGTATCACCGATTTTCACATCAAGTCTTTTTATTTCATCAAAGTTGTGCAAAGTAGCTCTTGAAACTGTTGACCCTGAAATAACCACAGGCTCTAATATTGCAACAGGGGTTACCCTCCCTGTCCTTCCAACCTGAAAAATAACGTCTTTTACAACAGTTGTCATCTGCATAGGTGGGAATTTATATGCAACAGCCCATTTCGGATATTTTGCAGTAAAACCCAATCTGTTTCTTATATCAAGGTCATCAACCTTTATGACGCACCCGTCAATCTCATACTCAAGACTTTCTCTTTTCTCTTCAATATCTTTTATGGCAACCATTATATTATTTGCGTCTACTTTTCTGCTAAGCTGGCTTACTTTAAACCCAAGTTTTTCAATATATTTCAGATTTTCAAAATGGCTTTTAAGACCCGTATCACTTGCAATAGCATAAAAAAGAATATCAAGTTTTCTTTGCCTTGCAACTTCGGAATTCAAAACCTTTAGTGTCCCTGCAGCAGCATTCCTCGGATTTGCAAAGAGGTTAAGCCCCTCCTGCAATCTTTTGCTGTTTATCTCTTCAAAAACCTTTTTTGAAAGAAATACTTCACCTTGAAGAACAATTTTTTTCTTTTCTTCAATTTTTAAGGGCAATGAACGAACTGTTTTAATATTGTGGGTTACATCTTCACCGTACTCACCATCCCCCCTGGTCAACGCCTGGACAAGTCTTCCATTTTCGTATATGACGGAGATAGCAACACCATCAATTTTTGGCTCAACTGTAAAAAAAATATCTTTTAAACCCGTTTCTTTAAAAATTCTTACAACAAAATTCTCCAATTCAGCCAGATTGTACACATTATCAAGGGAGTACATTCTATATTCATGTTTTACCGTTGGTATGTTATCGACAATATCATTGCCTATTTTAATAGAAGGGGAATATTCCACCTTCCAATCCGGATGCTCCTTTTCAGTATTTATAAGTTGTTTCAGGAGCATGTCATATTCATAATCGCTTATTACCGGATCATTAAGTACATAGTAGCGATAATTATGATAATTCAGCTTTTCTACAAGCTCGAGGTATTCATTTTTTGTCATAAGTACCTTCTGATAATTGCACCTTTGTCAATTTTTGTATCGGTTTTAAGGATATAACTATTATTGGGTTTTGTAAAATCTACCTTGCTCCCATCTATATCAAAAATATCTGCATATACCTGCTTTTCTGACAAATCGGTATTTAAAATACTCAAAACTTCTCCACTTTCAATCTTCCCTTTGCACTGGAAAATAATATCCTCGCCAGAAATGTTTTCTACGATTCCCAGATAGTCTGTGTTTCTCACATAGGATGAAGTTGCATAATTCATCGAACTGCTGTCAGGGTTGCCATTAAAAAATGCAGTGGTAAAGTGCCTGTTGCTTACCGATACCAAAAGATCAAAAAGTCTCTGTTTATCAGAAATTTTACCTTGTTTGACAATCTCATCAATTGCCTTTCTGTAAACACCCGTCACTACAGAAACATACATTGAACTCTTCATACGCCCTTCAATTTTAAAACTTCTAACCCCCATATCCATCAATTCATCAAGATGTTCAAGCAAACAGAGGTCTTTTGAATTATATATATAACTTCCCCTTTCATCCTCAAATATCTGAAAATACTCACCCGGCCTTGTTTCTTCCATAAGGTAATAATTCCACCTGCATGGGTGAGTACACTCTCCACGGTTTGCGTCTCGGTTTGTCATATAATTGCTTAGCACACACCTTCCGGAATGTGAAATGCACATCGCTCCATGAACAAATACTTCGATTTCAAGGGATGTATTTTTACATATATAAGCAATTTCTTCTTTTGAAAGCTCTCTGGCAAGAATCACACGGCTTGCACCCATATCTTCCCAGAATTTTACAGACATATAATTTGTGGTATTGGCTTGAGTGCTTATATGAATTGGGATACTGATACCTATATCCTTTGCAAGTTTAAACACCCCCGGGTCGCTTACGATCAGGGCATCTGCCTTTATCTCTTCAATATATTCAAGATATTCCGGAAGGGTTTTGAAATCATAATTTCTTGCATAGATATTAACGGTAACATATCCTTTCTTGCCATTTTCGTGCAAAAAATCCAGAGCCTTTTTTAAATCGTCATTATTAAAATTGCCGGATTTTGCCCTGAGACTGAAATCCTGACCTGACAAATAAACTGCATCACAACCAAAACTTACGGCAGAAACCAATTTTTCAAAATTTCCAGCCGGACTCAATAGTTCATACTTCATAATTAATCACCATTACCCCATTTCCAAAAGGCAGCAAGGTATATGTTTTTACCCGCTGTTTAATCTCATTGTAAAATTCTTTCAACTCTCTGACACCCGCAAGATATTTGTATGGTATCTCACATTCTTCATGAAAAAGATATCCATACAACATAAAATCGTCAAATACAACTGTAGCCCTTTGAGATAATATATTTTTAAGACAATACCATATCTTGCCGTAATCCTTTTTTATGGAATCCACAAATATAAAATCATATTTTTTATCCGTTTTCCTGATAAAATTTTCTGCCAAGTCATGGTAAAAGTTTATATTCCTGCAATCGCCAAATTTTTCTCTGGCAAGGTTTATCCTTATGAGATTTGAATCTACCGCATCAATATTTACATTTTTATCATAATTCAAAAGGTAAGTTGAAGCACCAGCACCGCAGCCAATTTCAAGAATATTTTCTGGCCGTAATGAGGATACAAGGGATTTTAGATATAAACCTACTTCAGGCTCAATAACAGGAATATTGTAACACATGGAAAGGTTATACAGTTTTAAAAAACCATCATCAAACAAACACTCCATAGTCTTTACAGAAAAGTATTTTGTGAAATGTGGAATCTCGGATTTTATCATCTATTTCAGCTTATCTTTTGTGGGCGTAAGTCTCTCACTTATCTTTGAAGCAAATTCCGGGTCAACTTTGGCAAGCTCTGACATTATTTTTCCGGCAGCCATGGGATTCATCTTTTGAAAAAGGCTAACAGCCTTATCAAGCTCCATTTTTGCAATTACACTTGCTGCAGATTTTGCCTTAGTAGAGCCGTAAACTTTTGCCAATTTATCAAGATTTTCATCTTCTGTTACTTTTATCTTTTCGTAGAGAGTCTCCAACTTTTGCCTTATCTCGTTCAGTTCTTTCTCCTTTTTTAAAAGCTCCTGTTCAAGGTTTGACAAATTTTTCTCTTTCTCTGCAAGCTCCCGCTCTTTTTTATTTAAAATTTCTTCTTTCTGTTTAAGATTATCACCAATAGCTTTAAGCTCGTCAAAGCTTAAATTCTCAGCACCAGCAACACAATAAAAAACAATCAAAAAACATGCAACAATATTAAAAATTTTCATTATTAAACCTCGTAACAACAAGTTCATCTATCATCTTCATCTCTTCCTTGTTCAAATACATTATATAATTTTTCACATGTTTCTCTTTAAGCTTCTCAATTACTTTAACATCGTTCATAGCATTAACCACATTTTTTTTCTGAAGTTCAATATCAGCTTCAATCTTTTTTTTCAACTCTTTAAAAGAAACAAGTTCACTTTCAAGTTTTTCTATATATAACTCGTACATTCTGACAAATTTAAAATCGGCACCACTACTCTTTCCGGAAAGCTCCTGCCTATTTTTATTTATATCGGCAACTGTTTTCTCAATATTATAATTAATCTCTTTCAATTTGTTTTGCAGTTCAGTCAATTTCTTCTTCTCTATTTCTAACTTTCTCTCTCTAAACTCCAGCACCTTCTGTAATTTAAAATCTTTCTTCATATCAACTTATTGCTATCTCTCTTATTTTTTTTACTGAATCCATCAGGTTCCACTTTTCATCAATCTTTTGTCTTAAAAATTGGTTTATCTTATCAATCTTTGCAATAGCTTCATCTATTCTTTTGTTTGAGCCTTTTACATATGCACCTATATTTATCAAATCTTCAGCTTCGTTATAGGAAGCAATCAGATCTCTGATTTTACCTGCTGTTTCAAATGTTTCCTCATCTACAATCTCTTTCATGAGCCTGCTTGCACTGGAAAGCACATCTATTGCAGGAAAATGATTTTTGGCAGCAAGTCTGCGATCAAGAACAATATGCCCATCGATTATAGACCTTACCGAATCAGCAATTGGATCATTCATATCATCCCCTTCCACCAAAACGGTATAAAGTCCGGTTATTGTGCCTTCCCCCTTTTTTGTACCTGCCCTTTCAAGGAGCTTTGGTAAAAGAGCAAAAACAGAAGGTGTATATCCTTTTGATGTAGGGGGCTCCCCCACAGTCAAGCCTATCTCCCTTTGCGCCATGGCAAACCTTGTTACAGAATCCATCATAAACATTACGTTTTTACCTTGTTTCCTGAAAAATTCAGCTATAGCAGTTGCCACAAATGCACCCAATTTTCTAACCAATGGTGATTGATCACTCGTTGCAACCACCACAACACTTCTCTTTAACCCCTCTTCACCCAAATCTCTTTCTATAAATTCTCTTACCTCTCTTCCTCGTTCACCTATGAGCGCAATGACATTTACCTCTGCCATGGTATTTCGAGCAATCATACCCAACAGTACACTTTTCCCGACACCACTTCCTGCAAAAATACCAACCCTTTGTCCTTTTCCAACAGTTATAAGTGAATCTATTGCTTTTATCCCTGTATCAATAGCATTTTTTATTATTTCCCTTTCCATCGGTTTTGGCGGCTCTGAGTAAACTGGCACAAGAGAATAATCCTTTATGTCCCCTTTTGAATCTATGGGATTTCCAAGTCCATCTAAAACCCTGCCAAGAAGGTTTTCAGAAACTTTAACCACATTCCCATAGGCCACATTTTTTACAATGCTACCAGGGGCAATCCCTTCACTTTCTCCGTAAGGCATAAGGATTATCCTGTCATCCTTAAAACCCACAATCTCCGCCAATACCTTATAACCTGTCATGTTTGTTATTTCACATCTGGTGCCAATACCAAGAAGAGGACCGTCAGCTTCTATCGTAAGTCCCACTATTTTTGTAACTTTCCCTTGAAGTGAAGGTGTAATTCTGGTGTTAACCTTTTTAAGAACCCTTAAATTCTTCATTTATTCGCTCTTTAAACTCTTTAACGAGAGTGTCTATTGAAAAATCAATCATACCTATATTGGTTTTAACCTTTAAACCGCCTCTGACTACAGTCGGATCAGTTTCGATATCATACCCCAGATTCATACCCTCAACAATATCCTTATCCTCAGGAGAAACAATAAAGGTAATGTCTGAATATTCCTTTAGCTGTGAGAGTATATTTTTTACAACACTTTCAATAAGTTTATCATTAATCCTTCTCTCGGTACCTATAATTTCCGTCACAAAACCGATTATAAGCCCCGGAAGATTCTCATCCAACTCCTCAATCCCCTTTCTGATTTCCGAAATTTCAGCTACGACTTTTTTCAGATTTTCACTTAACATAGACATATAGTCTTTTTTATCTGCTTCATATTTGCTCTTTTGCTGAGCAATACCTTCCGCTTTACCTTTATCAAACCCCTCTTTAAAACCTCTGTCAAAAGCTGACTTTTCAGCTTCTTTCAATATCTTTTCATCTATAAGAGGTTTTGAGTCTGTTTTTGGATTATCATCTTTAGCCGGCTCTTTTTGCCCTTCTGATGTTGCAAAATCTTTAAACAGGAAGCTCTTTACACCTTTTTCAGTCGAAGAGAATGTTTTGAAAGAGTAGCTTTGAATATTTCTTGCATTTGAAAATTTTATTATCTTTTTAGGCATAGGCTATCCCTACACATATTGCTCTTCGTCGCCACCAGAAATACTGATTACCCCCTCTTCGTCAAGCTCCCTTACGATTTCTACAATCTCGTGCTGTGCTTTTTCAACATCTTTCAGTTTTACAGGGCCCATGTAATCCATCTCTTCCTTCATAGTTTCTACAGCCCTCTTTGACATACATTCATAGAATCTGCTTTTAAGCTCATCATCAGCACCTTTTAATGCAAGGGTAAGAGTATTTTTGTCCGCTCTTTTCAAAATCTCCTGGATAGCCTGCTGTCCAAGTCTCTTTATATCATCGAAAACAAACATCATATCTCTAATACTTGCCACAAGCTCAGGCGCATCCTTTTCAAGCCTTTCAAGGGTCTGTTTGCTTGTGGTCCTGTCCATTCTGTTAAAAATTTCTGCAACAGATTTTACTCCACCAACTTCAACATTATATGAGCTGATAGACTCAAACCTCTCTTCCAACACTTTGGAAAGGGTTTTTACAACAGAAGGGGAAATATCCTGTAAATTTGCGATTCTTATTGCAACTTCCGCCTTTAAATCTTCCGGTAATTCAGCAAGAGATTCAGCTGCCTGGCTCGGGTCAAGATGTGCGAGAATAAGTGCAATTGTCTGGGGATGTTCGTTTTGAATAAATTTTGCCAGCTGTTTTGGTTCGATTTTGGTCAGAAATTCAAAACCCGATGATTGTTCCAGCAATTTGGTCAGTCTGTCAATAATTTTTCTTGCTCTTTCAGGCCCCAGAGATTTTGTCAACACACTCTTGGCATAATCAAGACCACCTTTACTGATAAACTTTTTTGCAAGCAGCATATTATAAAATTCTTCAACAACCGCTTCCATAGTATCAGGGTCAACCATCTTGGTAAGGGCAATCTCTCTTGAGATATCCTGTACTTCGTCATCATCAAGCGCTCCCAGTATCTTTGAAGACAATTCTTCCCCCAACGTTATAAGGAGCATTGCAGCCTTTTTTATTCCTGTTAAATTTGAAACGTCTGCCATATTATGAACCACCTTCTTTTATCCAGGCCTTTATAAGGTTTGCTATCATCTCCGGGTCTTCATTTGCGGATTCTTCGATTTTTTTAAGCATTACTTTTGCTTTAACTGAGTCCACATCCATAGGAACACTTTCATCAAGCTCAGATTCTATCTCCTTTTCAAGCTCTTCAAGGGTCTTTGGAAATTTTATATCTTCACCGGCAAGCAAATCAACCATCTCCCCCTTACCTCCACCTGCGCCACCAACAGCAGCAAGTGTACCATACCTTGTTTCCTTGACTTCACCGAGCTTTTTCATAACTCTCTTAAAAACAAGCAGGTAGAACAGCAGAAAAACAAGTATTGCAGACAAATATTTCGCAGCTTTAAGTCCATAATCTATATAAACTTGCCTCTTTAAAACCGAGCTCTCAGTAACTGAAGCAGACGTATCAAAGGATACATTGGATACTTCAATTTTATCACCACGGTTTTCATCAAACCCCACAGCATTTGCCACAAGATTTTTTATCCTCTCAACTTCATCGGCACTTCTTGGAACATATTTTTGTACCTTTTTACCGTTTTCCTCTTCCATTACAATTTTGTCATTCACCACAACCGCAACGGTCAATCTTTTAATTTCGCCAGGTGTTTTTACCTGTTTTGTAATTGTTTTTCCAACTTCAAAATTTTGTGTTTCATCGGTTTTGCTGTATTCAGAATTGCCTGAATTGGCAGCAATATTTGGCTCAGCCAGATTTGACTGTACCCCCGGTACACCCTGCGGCACGTTTTTTGTATTTGTACTGGATATTTCGGTAGTTTGTTGAGATCTTAACACAGGGTTAGGATCAAACTCCTCTTTGGTAATCTCTTCCCTGTTAAAATCCATCTCAAGACTGACCTGGACTACTGCATTGTTGGGACCAAGTACTCTCTCCAACAAGGAAGCAACCTTATTTTTAATATAGCTTTCTCTTTTCTTGGTATATTCCAGCTGAGTCTGACTCAGTATAACACCTATATTGTCCTCGCTCAGAAAATCGCTCAAAAGTCTGCCTTGAGTATCTACAATCTGCACATTTTCTATTTTAAGTCCTTTAACTGCACCTGCCACAAGTGAAGCAATGGCTTTCACCTGACCTCTGTCAATGCTGCCAGTCAGATTTAAAATTACTGCAGCCTTGGCTTCGCTCTCCTCACTTATAAATAATCTTTCCTTTGGGATAGTAAGGTGCACTCTTGCCTCTTTTACCTCATTCAGGCTTGCGATAGTCCTTGCAAGCTCACCCTGCAGTGCCCTCTGATAATTGACATTCTGAACAAATTCAGTCATTCCGAAACTTGTTTTGTCAAAAAGTTCAAAACCGGCACCACCACCTTTTGGCACTCCTTCCTTTGCAAGCTCGATTCTCGTTTCGTATACTGTATTTTGAGGCACTTCGATTGTCCTGCCATCATCTTTCAATCTGTAAGGAATCTGTTTCTCTTTTAATTTTTCGATTACAGATGCAGCATCCTGCTGATTTAGATTATAATATAAAGTTTTATAAACCGGTTTATTGGCCCACACTACAAGAATAATGGCAGAAATCACCACAGCCGCTGAAGCTGCAATGATTGAAACCTTCTGCATCAGATTCATCTTGTTGAATACTTCAATAAACTGGGAATAAATATCCTTTAAAGTCATATAATTATACCTGCGTCCTCATAATCTCCTGATAAGCTTCAAGCAATTTGTTTCTTACTTCCATCATCAGTTTCAACGACACATCGGCCTTTTGCAATGCAATCATCGTCTCATGTATATCCTGTGTTTCTCCATTCAGGACTTTTTTTACAGCCTCATCAGCATTAAGCTGGGCATCATTTACATCCTTAAGGGCATTTTTAAGCAAATCGGCAAAATTTACATTGCCTTCACTTTTTGCTGCATCAGGCTTTTTGTCCGTATCAAGCTTATTGGGGAGCAAAAAATCTATTCTGTTTATCTCAGCCATATCGACCTCTTCGCTTAATTATAACAAAAATATTCTTATTTACAATACAATAATTATAATTTACCAAAAAGCCAAATCTTAAGCCCTGCCTATTTCCAGCGCTCTTAAGGCAAGCTGTTTTGCAGTATTTAAAACAGTTAGATTAGACTCATAACTTCTTTGTGCTTCAAGGATATTTACCATCTCTTCAACTGGATTCACATTTGGATATCTTACATACCCTTCTTCGTCGGCGTCCGGATGGCCAGGTTCAAATTTGACAATATAAGGTTTTTCATCTTCTACAACATCCTGTACCCTTACACCACCTGCAAGTTCACCTTCCATCACCTGCTCAAAGATTACATCTTTTCTTTTATAAGGTTCTCCATTCTCGCTCCGGGTGGTGTTTGCATTTGCAAGATTTGCAGAAATTACATTAATTCTTATCCTCTGAGCAGAAAGTCCTGTTGCGGACAATTTCATTACATCAAAAAAACTCATACTCTACCCCTATCTTCCTGTAATTGCTGTCTTCAGCTTTGTAAACTGATAGCCTGTAAGCTGAGACAATTCTGAGTACAAGACACCATTTGCTGACAACTCATACATTTCAAGGTCAATATTTACATCGTTGCCATCATTTCTTAAAGAAGGGCTGTTTCGCAAATCAATACTTACGATGCTATTCTCCCCTTTGTTACCTGAAAAATGCTTTTCGTCCGTTTTTTTCAGTGATAATTTTTGCCCACCGGAATAATATTCCTGCATAGCCTTTTCAAAATTTACATTCCTGGATTTATAGTTAGGTGTATCAACATTTGCTATATTTTCAGCAATTACTTTATTTTTTAAGGATGAAACATTAAGCGCTACACTCAGGTCTTTTATCATAGTATTGTCAAAAATTCCCATGTTGGCCTCCATGTAAAATACTTATCAATATTTATGCCAACTTGACACAATCTCCTGTTGCGTCATAAGTAATTTCATAATACAATATTAAAAATTATTAAGAGGGACCATGGAATTTGAAAACAGATATATTACCGGTGAATTTTTAGGTTTATCACCTGCTGGAAAATGTTATGAGGGGGAAGATAAGAAATTTGGCCGTAAGGTATTGATTAAAGTTATCGATAAAGTGGATGAAGATATAGAAAAAAGGTTTGACAATATCACCAAGCTTTCAGGGCAGCTTATCCACCACAACATACTTACCACAATAGATTATCAGAAGGTTCACGATAAGCTTATTTCTGTACACGAGTTTATTGACTATATGCACGCTACTCTTGATTTGAAAAAAATCTCGTTGCTTTCCACAAAAGATAAGCTCAGAATCTCCATAAATATTGCTGATGCACTCGATTTTTGCCACAAAATAGGATTTTACCATAACAACATACTTTTGGATTCAATCTACCTGACCGAAAACCTTAATGTAAAAATTGACCATTGCGGGCTCAAGAGGGTAATTACAAAAAACTCTATTTACAGTGAATTATCAATTGAAACTACCACCCCTCTTTTCTTTCCCCCTGAATACTTTAAGAAAACCTATGACCCTTTTCAGGTGGATATATTCCAATTTGGCTGCCTTATGTACACGCTTTTTGTGGAAATCCCGCCTTTTGGTGAAGAGGTTTCTGAAGACAATATCAAAAAAATAAAAAATATCGAATATTTTGATCCATCATGTTTTGCAGACGTAAATAAAACTATCATAAATATTATAAAAATCTGTCTTAACAAAAATCCCGGAGAGCGTTTTCAGAGCTTTTCTGACATACTGTTCGAACTAAAAAACTTTGATGCTGAAAAAAATATTAAAAGCAACTCATACAGCTTTAAAATAAAAGATGGCAAAACTTACATGACTGTCCCCAAAAATGCAAATGTCAGCGTTGAAGAAATAGAGAATAAGCTTCTTGAACAAAATATTTTCAATTACAATACTGATAAAATAAAATATGCCATTTTTTATTCAAATGGGCAGGAAGTAGAAATCGGTGAAGTTTTCAAAAAAATTGAAAATTCACTCCTAAATGTTGCAGAAATTGAAATAAACAAAGATGCTACAGAAGCATATTTTGTAAAAAGAAAAAATATCCCTATGTCAATGGAAGAAATATCTTTCATTATCAAAAAAAACGGAATCAGGCATGGATTGATTCAAAAAAATATAGAAAAGGCAGTAGAAATTGATGCTGAAAAGCCGATACTAATTGCTAAAGCCACCAAACCTGTTGATGGCGCAGATTCATACTTTATATACTTTTTTGAAAAAGATAATATTTTCAGGCCTGTGGTAGAAAATGACACGGCTGATTATAAAAATATTTCTGTGTACCAGGAAGTAAGAAAAAATGATATCCTGTGTATAAAAATACCATTTACTGATGGGATTGACGGACAGAATGTCTTTGGAAAACCTATCAAAGCAAAGCCAGGTAAAGATTTCAGATTACCTGCCGGTAAAAATACTTACATTTCATCAGACGGATTAAAACTTCTTTCAACAATAGATGGAATAATCGAATACAGAAATAACAAAATTAATATTAAAGAAATAATAATCATTCATGGGGATGTAGACTATTCTACCGGAAATATAAAATATCACGGTGACGTTGTTGTCAAAGGTGATGTTTTGCCCGATTTCATTATAAAAGCAGGTGGCAATATCAAGATATTTGGAGTAGCTGAAGGATGTCATATAGAATCTGAAAGAGGTTCAGTCTATATAAAGTCAGGGGTATTTGGGAAAGAAAAATCTGAAATAGTGGCTTTTAAAGATATCGAAGCAGAATTTATCCAGGACTGCAAAGTATCTGCAGGACAAAATGTCGTTGTAAAGGATTATGTAAGAAACTCTACTGTTACTTGCGGAAGAGTATTCATCTGTAATCAAGGGATTGGACAGGTTGACGGCTCAAATATTATGGCTAAAAGAAGCATAATGATAAATATTGCTGGAACAAAGCCATACATGAGAACCTATCTGACGATAAAAAAACTAGACAAATATAGACTAAAAGAGGAAAGAGAGGAACTCCTTGGTAAACTTAAAACAGTAACAAGCAGTATTATTACTGTCAAAAACATTCTGAAAAAACTCATTATCAAACATGGAGATATTGAGGATTTGCTTATGAACAGCGAATATAAACTTTTGACAGAAAAACTTAAAATACTTGAAAACCTTGAGATGTCCCTTAACGAAAAATTGAAAATAAATGAGGAAGACTATGAGTTTGCAAATTCAGATAACGTCGAGTTTATATCAATAAAAAGCGTCATTTACCCAGATGTTGTGCTTAGAATAGGCAATGTTTCATTTAAAAATGAAGAAGAGATATTCGGGAATGCTAAAGCAACCATAGAAAACGGTACTATAAAATTAAAGGTGAAATAATATGAATTTAAAAGTGCATTTAACAGATGAGAATATTGATTTCAAAAGAGAATACGACAATTTTTATGCAAATTTGAATGACTCTACAGGAACAATTTTAGTCCATCATGGAAAAGCAAAATATCCTGGCAAATATGTTAAAGACTACTACGAAATTGAACTTTACATAAAAGATAGCAACGCACTTGAAAAGCTAAAAGCTGAATCAGAAAGGATTTTTGAGTTGTATAACCTAAACAAGCTGTTTGTTATACACAGAATAGGAAAAATTAAAAAGAATGACTCAATATTGTTTCTGGCATGTGAGGCAAAAGATAGAGAGTCGGCGTTTGCGGGTGTAAGAGATTTACTCGAATTTATCAAATCTGAAAATCTTATTGGCCTGGAGGAAAGATAGGCAGAAGATTCTGCCTATTTAAATCCCCAAAATATTGTATCCTGAATCTACAAAAATAACTTCGCCAGTTACACCGTTTGACAGACTTGACGCAAGGTAAGTTGCAGTGCCGGCTACATCCTCAGCAGTAATATTTTTTCTGAGCGGTGATCTTTCTGCCACTGTTGTAAATATAGATTTAAGTCCCGAAACACCGCTTGCAGCAAGTGTCTTAATTGGGCCTGCTGAGATTGCATTCACTTTTACACCTTTTTCTCCCAAGTCATTTGCCAGATATCTAACTGATGCCTCTAATGCTGCCTTTGCCACACCCATTACATTATAATTTTGAACAACTTTTTCAGAGCCGTAATATGTCATAGCAATTACACTTGCATCATTGCTAAACAAATCTTCAGCAGCCTTGCAAAGAGCTACAAGGGAATAAGCGCTGATATCAAGGGCTATTCTAAAACCCTCTCTTGAAGTATTTACAAATTTACCTTTCAACTCTTCAGCCGGAGCATACGCCACAGAATGAATTAAAATATCGATTTTGCCAAATTGCTCTTTTACAATATCAAATGTATTTTTGATATCTTCATCCTTTGTAACATCACACTGCACGCAAAATTTTCCACCAAGCTCTTCAGATATTGGGATTACACGCTTTTTTAATGCCTCTCCCGCAAAAGTAAATCCGAGCTCAGCACCTTCCTCTTTAAATTTTTTAGCTATCGCATACGCTATAGACCTGTTATTAGCCACACCAAATATAACAGCTTTTTTACCATCTAATAGTCCCATTATCGCCTCCTAATTTTACTCTATTTATATACCTATCTAAAATATATAATTTAAAAACTCATCAACCTTCTTAAATTTAACTATCTCTATCCCTTCTACCGAATCATCATAATCCGCAGGTAAATATACCTTTGAAATCCCCATTTTTTTACACTCATTTATCCTGAAATTCATCGAGGAAACAGACCTTAGCTCACCTGTCAGTCCAACTTCACCAATAAAGGCAACATTTAAAGGTAATGAAATTTCTCTAAAAGATGACATTATCGCCGCTACCACAGCCATATCAGCACCCGGCTCATTAATTTTAAGGCCACCTGCAATATTTACAAATACATCGGTATGTCCCAAATTTGCCCCAACCTTCTTTTCCAAAATTGCTATCAACATATGTAATCTGTTTAAATCCATACCATTTACATTTCTTTTGGAAAAGTTGAAATAAGTGTTTGACACAAGAGATTGAATCTCGATAACAATCGGTCTTGTGCCTTCCAATGTCACAGCCATAGCCCTTCCCGGAGCTGTCTCAGATGAATTAATAAAAGCAAGTGTAGTAATTTCTTTTAACCCCTCACTCTTCATCTCAAAAAGCCCCACTTCATTTGTAGAGCCAAATCTGTTTTTTACGGCACGAAGTATTCTAATACCTCTCGTATAATCCCCTTCAAAATACAAAACAGTATCAACTAAGTGTTCAAGGACTTTCGGACCTGCGATAGCTCCATCCTTTGTCACCTGTCCTACCAAAAATACAGTTATGCCTCTTGATTTTGCAAGCTCCACAAGCAGCTGAGTAACATATCGTATTTGCCCGACAGTGCCTGCTGACGAATTCAAATCCTTTGAATAAACTGTTTGAATAGAATCTATAAATATAAAATCGTAAATATTTTCTTCTAAATTGCCAAAAAGGTCATTTATATTTGTAGTTGATAAAATTGACACATTACTACTATTAACCTTTAACCTTTCTGCTCTAAGCTTAATCTGAGAGGCGGATTCTTCTCCACTTAAGTAAAGTACCGATTTTTGTAAATCAGAAAGTTTTGAAGCAATCTGAAGCATTATGGTAGATTTCCCGATACCGGGCTCACCACCTATCAAAACAACAGACCCTTTAACTATCCCACCACCAAGCACTTGATCAAATTCATTTATTCCGGATGTTGTCCTATCGACCTCAAGCCCTCTTATTTCACTGAGCAAAATAGGTCTGTTTTCAACACTGTAAGCTTTTTTTGTAGTAACATCTTCAATAACTTCCTCTACAAAACTATTCCATGCGCCGCACTCAGGACATTTTCCCGTCCATTTAGGTGCAACAGCGCCGCAGCTTTGACAAATATAATTAGTCTTCTTCTTCGCCATCTTATTCCTGAATAAAGTCTTCTATTGTCTTTTGTGCATTCACTGAAATTTTTAAATGGTCGTAAGCAAAACGAGTTACTACCCTTCCCCTTGGAGTCTTTTTAATAAATCCTCGATAAATAAGATATTGCTCTATCACATCTTCGACTGTGTCTTTCTCTTCAGAAATAGTTGCCGCTATTGTATCAAGCCCCACCGGGCCACCATCATATTTTTCAATAATAGAAAGCAGATAGCGCCTGTCGGAATTATCAAGCCCTTCTTCATCTATCTCAAGCCTTTTAAGACCATCCTTTGCAATTTCAAGATTAATCACACCGTCATTTAAAACTTCCGCGAAATCTCGTATCCTTCTCAATATGCGGTGAGCAATCCGTGGCGTCCCCCTGCTTCTCCTTGCTATTTCAACAGCTGCATCATCAGTAATTTTCACTCCAAGAACGCCTGCTCCGCGCAAAATAATCTGCTTTAAATTATTAATATCGTAAAAATCTAATCTAAATGTAACTCCAAACCTATCCCTCAAAGGGGATGACAATAGTCCAATCCTCGTAGTTGCTCCAACAAGCGTAAACTTAGCTAAATCTATTTTAATTGTCCTTGCAGCAGGCCCCTGCCCAATTATAATATCCAGTGCATAATCTTCCATTGCAGGGTATAAGATCTCCTCAACCGTTGCATTCAACCTATGTATCTCATCAATGAAAAGTACATCACCATCATTCAAATTAGTCAAAATCGCTGCCAAATCTCCCGGCTTTTCAATTACAGGGCCACTTGTAGATTTAATCCCTACCCCCATCTCATTGGCAATAATATTTGCTAAAGTTGTTTTACCAAGACCGGGAGGCCCGTAAAAAAGACAGTGGTCAAGACTGTCATCCCTTTTTCTTGCCGCTTCCACAAATATTTTAAGATTTTCAATTAACTTTTCCTGACCGATATAGTCATTAAAATATTTGGGACGTATACTCTGATTAATTAAATCTTCTTCTACTCTTTTACCGTTAAATAATTCATTCTTTTCCATACTGCAAAATAGCAGTTATATCTCTAAAAATCAATCTTTCTTAATTCAGCAAGAAGAGACATTGAAGAACTAACATATAAGTTAAAAATCTATAATTAATATTTTTACTTTTAATCAAACAAACAGAACAGTGTATAATTATTAAATTTTTATAAATAAACAGATAATTATAATTATTATTTTTATTATTGAAATTAACATAATTATGTTATATTATTTTACATATGATATTAACATTGAATAAAAAAGTTGAAAAACTAATTTGTGAGCTCCCACCATGTATTTTCAAGTTTAAATACATATTAAATCGCCGTTGGCCATTTTTATACCCTCACCGCAGAGAAAGGGTCGCAGATATCATTATTATGAGGGAGATAAATAAATTTAACATAAACATATGTGATTTACTTGATAATCAAAATCATCATAAAGAAAAATTATTTACTGTGCCAATTATAAGCGTAATGGAAGCATTAATTTTTGAATATGGAAATCAGGAAAAGATATTTGAAAATATTTCCCACGGGTTAGCACTATACAGACTTGCTTCAGAAGGCATTATCTGTGAAAATTTATTATCAAAAATACGAAAGCTGTATTTCATAAGAGATAAAATCTTAAACGACAATTATTTTGGGGATATTTGCAGAGATGATATACCTTGCAGCTACTTAGAAGCAAATACGACCCTTTTAGAGCTTGAAAATTCCCTTTTTTTACACTTTAAAGCTAAAAAGAAAAAGGACTACTGCTTAAAATTTCAAGAAATATTTCTTTGACTTTAAAACTTACATATAATATTTTACCCTTATGGCAAAGGTAAAATACCCTAAAACAAATGCGATAAGGTTTTTGGAAGAGAATAAAATCCCTTTTGAAGGCTTTTTCTATAAGTATGAAGAAAGGGGCGGCACTAAAGTCTCAGCAAGAGAATTGGGTGTAGATGAGCACATTATAGTTAAGACTATTATTATGGAAGATGAGAGCAAAAAGCCATTTATAGTTTTAATGCACGGGGATAAAGAAATTTCTACAAAGAATCTTGCAAGGATTTTAAATGTCAAAGCTGTATCCCCTTGTGAGCCTGAAACTGCCAATAAACACTCCGGCTATATTGTCGGAGGCACATCACCCTTTGGCACGAGAAAAAATATGCCGGTTTTTATGGAAAAGTCTATATTGGATTTGGAATATATTTTCATAAACGGTGGTAAGAGAGGATTTCTCGTAAAAATAAATCCAAGAGATGTACAAAGAGTATTAAATGCAACACTTGTTGAAGTAGGTATAGATGGATAACATACTTGTAATATTTGATATGGACGGGACATTAGTCGACACAAGGGCTGACATAACGATTTCAATAAACTACGTAAGAAAAACAAAAAATCTTCCCCCCTTAACTGAGGAAGAAGTTATAAAAATAATTAACTTTAAAAGAGAAGAGCTTGCAAAACAATTATATCACACGGAAACCTATCTGCCTGAGGACAGAGCGATATTTGAAGAGCACTACAAGCAACAATGCTCTAAAAACGTCAGACCTTACGAAGGGATAGTTGATTTACTCGACTTTTTAAAAAGTAGTGGAGTAAAACTTTCTGTTGCAACAAATGCTCCCACTAAATTTGGAGAAAGGATATTAAGTGCTGCAAAGATTGACCATTACTTTGACCATATCGTGGGCTCATGCAAAGTAAAAAATGCAAAACCTGACCCGGATATGATTTATTTGATACAAGATTTTTACTCAGATAAAAATTTAAATAAAAATTTTCTTGTTGGAGATAATCATACGGACATAAATGCGGCAAAAAATGCGAATATCCCATCTATTTTTGTAAAATGGGGCTACGGCAGTTTTGACGGTGTTACACCCGACTTTACGGCAGAAACACCTGAGGAAATAGTTAAGTATATCTTGAATGAAAAAGTATCTTCTTAAAATTTTACATCTTACTTTTAAAAAGTTTTTTCAAAATATCAGGCTTAAAAGCTTATCTGCCAAACTTATATTCACAACATCTGCGCTTGTAATTTTTGCTCTCTTTTTATCATTTATAAATTTTGGCAAAGTAATCAAAGAAATCCTTCAAACCGAAGGGACAAAAAAAGCGCTATCTGTTTCTATTACTCTGTCAAATACTCCTGACATTATAACTATATTTAAAACCGAAAGGACTGACGGTGAAACTGAAAAGATGCTTGATTCAATAAAACTTAAAACCGGTATAAAATTTATACTGCTAAAAACTCCTAAGAAAACCATTTACTTTGATAATGACGATATAATTTTAACCACCGAAGATGAAGATTTGCTGACCTATAAATACGGTAAATACTTCACTAAATCTATTTACATAGACAATAAAAGATATACTATCGCTCAAACACCCGTTTACTTTGAAAATTCAATTCTGGGTCTTGTTAGTGTTGCTTTTGAAGAGCAGTCATTCAAAACAGTGCTATCAAATTATTCAAAAAAATTGTTTTCATTTATCTACTTAATCATAATGATTACAATTATTGTTGCCATAATTGTTTCATTTAAAATCAAACATTCCCTTTTAGGTTTTGAACCAAAAGAGTTAAGCTTTTTATTTTTAGAAAAGGATGCAATTATAAACTCCGCTAGGGAGGCAATACTTGCAATCGACATAAATAAAAATCTGCGCCTTTTCAATTCAGTCGCACAGTCGTATTTTAATATTAACAATTTAAAAAAAGCTTTGCCGATTGAGCTTAAAAATATCATGGAAACTTCAATATCTCAAAACACAAACATATATGACAAAGAAATCATCATCAATAAAGAAGCATATATTTGCAATATTTCTCCAATAATTAAAAATAACCTTACACTTGGGGCTGTTGCAACCTGCAGAAAAAAAGATGAAATTGATAAACTTGTGATCGAACTTACAAAAGTTAAAAAATACTCAGAAACATTAAGACAAAAAAAACACGAGTTTTCAAACCTTTTACATTTGATTTACGGATATGTTCAGACCAAAAACTATGAAAGTATTAAAAATATTCTTTTTGAAACAGGCGAATATGACAATAATATAATACAAAACCTAAGAAACAAAATAAATGACCCGACATTGTTAGCAGTATTTATAGGAAAATATTACTACGCTTTGGAAAACGGAGTAAGGATAATATTTGATGAAGATTGCTATATTTCATCTACTCTTAATGAAAATATGTCTCAAAAACTGTCTACAATACTTGGCAACATTATTAATAACGCTATTGATGAAGCAAAACATTCCACCGAAAAAAAGATATGGATTTCAGGCACTGATGTTGGAAATGAGCTTATCATTGAAGTCGAAGACTCAGGGCGAGGAATTAATGAAAGCGATATTGAAAAATTATTTCAAAAAGGGTACACTACCAAAAAACAATATGGGAATATAGGATACGGTTTGTATCTGGTAAAGACGGAATTAGAAGAAATCGGAGGTTCAATAAGCGTATCAAACACTAAAAACGGTGCACTTTTCACCGTTTATTTGCCGCTTAAGTAATAGTATGTATAAGGTTATAATTGCCGAGGACGAAGAAAAAATTGCTTTGCTACATAAATCTTTTTTAGATGATAATCCTAACTTTGAAGTACTTGCAATTGCAAATACTATTAAAGAAACACAAAAAGCACTGGAAATACTTAATCCCGACCTTATTTTGCTTGATGTCTATTTTCCGGACGGAAATGGAATAGAGCTGCTAAAATGGATACGTCAAAATAACCTATTATGTGATGTAATCTTGATTACTGCTGCAAGGGAAACACACGCATTGGAGCAAGCTCTGAAGTTTGGAATATACGATTATCTTGTCAAACCTATCCTGCTTAATAGGCTTGAAGTTTCTCTTAGAAATTACGTAAATTATAAAAATAACCTTAATAACTCAAAAATTGTCTCTCAGGACTACATTGATAATATTATTGGCAAAAAAAATAACTTGGACAACGCAGTTAAAAATATGGACAATCTTCCAAAAGGCATAGACAAGCTGACACTTGAGAAAATAATAGACAAAATGAAAACTATAGATACATTTTTGTCCGCGTCAGAACTGGGTGATATTTTGGGAATTAACAGGACAACGGCAAGAAGATATCTTGAATACCTCTCAGCCGTTGGTCTTGTAAATGTTGACTCTCAATACGGTACAATAGGCAGACCTGAAAAAAGATACAAGCTCATCTGATAAGCCTGCTAATAATAGGTACTACGATAAAAAGCGTAAATATCCTTACTGTGTGTAAAAATGCCACTACCTGCGTTTTGTGCCCTTCTGACTGTGCCAATAAACTCATCCCAGACATCCCACCCGGAGAAAATCCAAAAAGAGCAGTCGCAAAATCTATAATATTAAGTCGTCTTGCGACATATGCCATCCCTATTGCGACAAGCAGTAACATAACCGTACTTACTACAGCCAGTGGAGTAACCTTTATAATCATTCCTAAGAAACTTCTGTCAAAAGTTACACCAAGTGATATGCCTAATATAATCTGAATGATCAAGCTAATATTTTGTGTAATTACAATTTGTTGAGTAAAAATCATTGACACAATCCCAGAAAAAAGCATGGAGCCGACAATGGCTCCACCAGGATAATTCATCTTTGCAAAAAATATCCCACCAACTATTCCAAAGAGGCAAACAACAATTACTTTTTCCATACTCAGCTCTTAAAGTATTTTTTCTTAATTATTTTAATAATAATTGGCATAAACAACATTGCTGCCACCAAAATCCACAATACTATATTAATCCTACCTTCAAAAAATATTCCAAATTCCCCACCACTCATTGATAGTGCTCTTCTTAGATTATCTTCCATAATCTCTCCAAGCACAAATCCTAAAATAATTGGTGCCATTGAATAATTGAGTTTTCTTAAAATATACCCAAGCACACCAAGTATTATGGCAATCATTAAAGAATATGTACTTAAATTAACTGAATACACACCAACAAAAGCAAGCACTACAACTGACGGAACAAGTATCCAGTAAGGTATTTGCAGTATTTTTGTGAATACTTTTACCAAAGGCAAGTTTATAACCAACAACATAATATTTCCGATATACATTGAAGCTATAAGTCCCCATACAAGTTTTGGCTGTTCAGTAAACAACATTGGACCTGGATTTATATTATAAAGCATCAATGCACCTAAAAGTACTGCAGTAGTACCACTGCCCGGAATCCCAAGTGTTAACATTGGAACAAGTGCACCACCTGCTGAAGCGTTGTTAGCACTTTCAGGCGCTGCAAGACCGCGGTAGTCGCCATTACCAAAAGTCCCCTCTTTGTCAGATAATTTCTTTTCAAGGGTATATGAAACTGCACTGGCAATGGATGCACCAGTACCCGGCAAAACACCTATAACAAAACCGATAACTGCAGAGCGCAAGATAGCCCATTTACACATTAAAAACTCTTTCAAACTAATATACACTCTTTCAATTTTGGGCAGGTGAAATGTATCACTGTTGTAATGTTCTAACATCAATAGTACTTCACTCACCGCAAAAAAGCCTACAACAACAGTTAAAAATTCAAATCCATCATAAAGCTCCGGTTCATTAAAAGTATATCTTAACACACCTGTAGTAGAATCTACACCTACGACAGCTAATATAAGCCCTATCACTACACTAATCAAACTCTTAACCGGTCTTTTTCCCATAAGGACTGTAATGGTTGAAAAAGCAAACACCATCAACACAAAATACTCAGGTGGCCCAAAGCTAATAGCAAATTTTGACATTAGAGGACCAAAGAATGTCAAACCAACAACAGCAAGTGTACTACCAATAAATGAAGATAACCCCGACAGTGCAAGTGCAGGCCCTCCAAGCCCTTTTTGAGAAAGGGGAAAACCTTCAAGAGTTGTAAAAACAGCACCAGCATCCCCCGGCACATTAAGTAAAATACTAGATATCCTTCCACCATATTCTGCCCCATAATAAATACCAGCCAATAAAATCAATGAAGATTCAGGTGGTAGACCAATTGTGTATGCGATAGGTAGCAAAAGTGCCACACCATTAATTGGACCTAATCCCGGCAATGCTCCAAACAGAGTTCCAAGCAATGCACCCAAAAGTGCCAGCCCAAGATTCATTGCAGTTAAAGCTACCGTAAAACCATTATATAATAAGGATAAAACTTCCATAATTCACCCAACCATTTTTTCAATTATTTTCCCAAGAGGCAGAGGGATTTTAAGAATCACGTCAAAAATCACATATACCGAAAAACTTATACAAACGGCAGTAATTATAGACTGAAGAGTTCTCCCTTTAAAGAGTTTTGCAATAAAATATACCGTAATCGTAGTTGACACCAAAAAACCAAGAAGATTAAAGCTCAGCTGGTAAAATACCAATATACCTATAAAAAAGATTCCTCTTAATATACTGCTTTTCGAACCAGCTTTAATATCAGCCGGCTTAAGAAATACAATAAATGATAACACAAAAAGCAAAGCACCGAGGGCTACCGGGAAAGCTTTAGGACCAAGCGGGTCATAGGAAAAAGGGACATCAAAGGTGAGGCCATAGCCGCCAATAAAGGCGGCTAAAGCCATTAAAAACAGTGCAAATATTCTGTCTATCATTTAATAAGTCCTGCTTCTTTTGCTAATTCTTTGAATCTTTTAACATCTTTCTTTACAAAATCATCAAATTCTTTTCCTATTTTTGTAAACGGATAAAGCCCTCTTGCTTCCCTTTCCTTTTTGAACTCATCAGTTTTAACAAGTCTGTTTAAAAGATCAACCCAGTAGTTGTATTGTTCATCTGTTACCTTTGGCCCCATGTAGTAGCCTCTCCAAGTTGTCCACACGACATCATACCCTTGCTCTTTTGCTGTAGGGATGTTGCTAAATTTACCTGGAAGTCTTTCTTCAGAAAGCACTGCCAATACCTTATATTTACCTGAGTCATATTGGCCTGAAAACTCCGCGATATCTCCAGGATAAATTTGGATATGTCCACCCAAAAGTGCAGCCAAAGCCTCTCCGCCACCTTCAAATGCCACATATCTCATATCTTTAGGGTTAACACCTGCTTCTTTAGCAATTAATGCAGCCTTAAACCAGTCCTGACTCCCAATGGAGCCACCTGAACCAAGCACATACCCTTTAGGGTTTTTCTTTAAATCTTCAATAAGCTCACCAAGAGTATTCCACTTTGCATCTGCTCTAACAATAATAGCACCATAATCAGCTCCAAGAGCAGCAAGCCATCTTACGTCATCTTCGGTAAACTTACCGAATTTGCCCTGTGAAATGTTCAGAGCTGAGCCTGTACTTACAGCTACAATCATTTCCGCGTCATCAGGACGCTGACCGATAACATGGTTGTAAGCAACTGCCCCTACACCACCAGGCATAAAGTTTACCATCATCGGTTTGTCAATAAGTTTTGATGCTAACAATGAGTTTGAAACAAGTCTGCAAGTCAGATCAAATCCACCGCCAGGTTTTGCCGGTGCAAGGCACAACGGTTTTGATAATTCAAAAGCAAATGATGTTACCGAAAGAGACAACATAAAAACTGCTGCTAAAATAAATCTTAGCAATTTACCCATACATTTCCTCCTACGAATTATTATGGTATTTATATTTTATGTTGCTAAAATATATAACTAAATTAAGAAATAACAGGGGACAGAGGACTACATACTTTCTAAGCTTTAAAGCTTCAAAAGGAGTCTGTCCCCCGTCCCAAAAGTCCCTATTGGTTGATTTGGCTTCAAAGCCACTGTCAAACGGGAGATAGGACTTGGGACTTATAAAATATAACAAGTGAGGTTTGACATGAAAAACAAATCTTTTACACACTTTATCGGGATTGATATTTCTAAGGATAAGTTTAATTATGCGATTATTGACAGCTCTATGAACATTGTCAGTGAAGGTCAATTTGATATGGATGCACAGGGATTTGATGATTTCAACAAAACTCTCAAATCTTACTCCGACTCTGTTATCGCCCTTGAATCCACCGGTAATTATCATCTTAACCTCTTAGCCTTTCTAACTGCAAACGAACACACGGTTGCTCTCATTAATCCCGCTCTCATCAAGAAATTTGCACAAACCATTACTCTCAGAAACACTAAAACTGACAAAATTGACGCTATTATCATCGCAAAATTTATCCTTAAAAATATTGAACATATCAATTATTTTGTGCCACAGAGCATGGATGATATTACCGCACTTGCAAGAGTTAGAGAAGATATCTCCAAACAAATTGCCAAAACCAAGACTCAGCTCAAACAACACCTGGTCGTTGTATTCCCCGAGCTTATGGCTAACTACAACATCTTTACCGACTTCATTCTTGACATACTCGAAGAATTTCCCACTCCTGCTGACGTCCTTAAAGCACCTAAAAGCAAAGTTAAAGGCATCTTTAATAAGCTTAGTCAAAAGGGAAGAAAACCAACTCTCACCTATGACAACTTTATCGAACTGGCCAAAAACTCTATCGGACTCTCTTCTGCAAATTATGCCCTCATCATAAAACATGATGTGCAAATGTTGAAATTCCTTAACAAACAAATTGAGGAAATCACTGAAAACTTCCTTGATGAAATTAAAAGGAATAAGAAGGATGACCTTGAGATTATCAAATCCATAAAAGGTATTAGCGATATTACTTCCGCACATTTTTTGGCTGAAATTAAAGATATCAACAGGTTTGAAAACAAAAGAAAACTTTCTGCTTACGCCGGTATCGACCCTTCTATAAAACAATCCGGTTCTATGTATTCCCGGGGAAGGATTAGTAAAAAGGGCTCTAAATCTTTGCGAAGATACCTTTATCTGATGGCAAGCGGGCTTATGAGGTGCAATGAGTATTTTAGAGCATATTACCTGAAAAAGAAAAATGAAGGTATGCCTCATAGAAAAGCTATGATCGCTCTCTGCAATAAGCTTGTGAGAACCCTTTATGCTATGCTCAAAAAAGGTGAAAAATTTGACCCGGCTACTCATTATTTATAGTTGACTCCTTTTAA
>NZ_JBSQOT010000022.1:0-33766 GCF_055117995.1 Deferrivibrio sp.
AGAAAAAGATTTATGGGGATACAGCTTTACAACAAGACTTTGGGAATAGTCGGACTTGGTCGTATTGGCAGTAATGTTGCAATCAGAGCCAAAAGCTTTGGTATGAAAGTTATAGCTTATGACCCCTATATAAAAAGGACAAAGGCTGAATCTTTAGGGGTAAAACTATATGACAATCTTGAAGATTTACTTAAAGAGGTCGATGTAATCACTTTTCACACACCACTTACAAACGAAACCCACAATATGATTACAGAGCATCATATCAATTTGATGAAAGACGGAGTAATTATAGTAAACTGCGCAAGAGGAGGAATTGTAAATGAAAATGACCTCTACAATGCAGTAAAAAATGGCAAAGTTTTTTCTGCTGCAGTTGATGTTTTTGAAGAAGAACCTGCTACCGAAAACAAACTTTTGACACTCGACAATATTTTTGTAACCCCCCACATAGGAGCCAACACCCACGAAGGCCAGAAAGGGGTTGCTGTAATAATTTGCGAACAAATCATAAATGCCCTTCATGGAAAATCTTACATAAATGCTGTCAATATACCTTTTATGAAATCTCAGCTACCTGAAGAGCTACAAAATTATTTTGACATTGCCGAAAAAATGGCAAAATTGTCTGCTCAAATAATAAAAGGAAGACCAGAAGAAATTAAGATAACTCTTGTAGGGAAAAAATTTGAAGATGATGTATGTGAAAGGACATTTGATGTACCTTTTTCATATCAGCCTTATACTGTTGCAGCTTTGAAAGGTTTTCTTGAAGTATCCCTTAAAGAGACAATCTCTTACATAAATGCTTCATATTTTGCCAAAGACAGAAATATAACTGTCAGTGAAATAAAAACGGATGTATACAGAAAATATAATGACATTGTTGTACTTAACATAAAAACAGACCAGCAGGAGCTTGTAATTGGGGGTACAGTCTTCTCAGATAATGTAGGCAGAATTATTTTTATCGATGACTTCAGGATTGACATTATACCTGCAGGCACTCTTCTATATTTTAGAAACGTCGACAGACCAGGTGTAATAGGAAAGGTTGGAACAATACTTGGAGAAAACGGTATAAATATTGCGGGTTTTGAACTTTCCAGACAAAAAGGTGGTAATGCAATGGCGTTTGTGTCAGTAGACAACAAAATACCAAAACCTGTAATAGATAAAATAATAGCAATTGATGGGATGATTGAGGCTAAAGTAGTTGAAATCTGATGCTTTTTACTTACGAAATTCAAACAGGCAACAGAGCTGAGCTTGTTGATATTACTTATCTTGTAAATAATGCACTAAAAAAAGCGGGGGTAAAAGACGGCTTTTGCATCGTCTTTACCCCTCACACCACCTGTGCGATAACCATCAACGAAAATGCCGACCCGGATGTAAAAACAGACATACTGAAATTTTTAAATGAAAAAATCCCTCAAAACTATAAATTTAGTCATTTTGAAGGAAACTCAGATGCCCATCTGAAATCATCATTAATTGGTTGCGAACAAAATATTATCATTGAAAACAATGAACTTCTCCTCGGAACATGGCAGGGAGTTTTATTCTGTGAGTTTGACGGCCCTAGGAAAAGAAAAATTCACATAAAATTTATTTGATTTTTCATAATTTTAAGATACAATTTGTCTATGAAAAGATATTTTTTTATTCTCCTTATATTGCTCTTAACTGCTGCAGCTTATGCAGACCATGCCGGATTAAAAGTAGGGGTATGGAATAATCCTCCGTTATCAATAATTAATGAAGATAAGGTTTCAGGACTTGCTCCGGATTTGTTTAAGCATATAGCAGAAGCTGAAGGTATAGATTATCAGTTTACAATAGACACATGGGATTCTCTTTACGAAAAAATTCAGACCGGCGAAATAGATGTGCTGCTGCCAATAGGATATTCGAAAAACAGGTTGTCTATTATGGACTTTTCAGATGAGCCTATTTTTACAAACTGGGGGCAAATAATCACCAATAAAAATGCACAAATAAAATCCATAATAGACCTCAAAGATAAAAAAATAGCCGTAAAAAAGAATGATATTTTTTATGTAGGAGAAAATGGGTTAAAAGATATACTAACATCTTTTCATTTAAGTGTGACTTTTGATGACTCCCATGTAAGCTATCCTGAAATTGCAAAAGTGGTAGCTGAAGGCAATGCTGATGCAGGACTTATAAGCAGAATATACTCCCCTTATATAAAAGACTCAGATATAGAAACAACCAATATAGTCTTAAAACCGATAAACGTACACTTTGCCTTTTCAAAAAATATAGATAAAAATATTGCAGAAAAAATCAATAACAGGCTTAAAAACCTTAAAAGTAACCCAGATTCATTTTATTATGAAAGGTTAAATACCCTTTTTGAACACACAAGTAAAATCAATCAAAAAATATTAAAAATCCTCTATATTCTGGTATTTGTTATATTAATTGCTTTTATAATAATTATTTTATCAAGAATTCAGGTAAAAATAAAAACAAAAGAGCTTAGAGATACCACCAGAATGGCAAATGAATACGCTCACAAACTTAAAACCTTTATCAGCTCAATGCCTGAAGTAGCCTTCGTCCTTGATAGTAATGGGAAATATGTTGAAATATTTACTGAAAATGAAGCTCTGCTTTATGCAAAAAAAGAAGATTTGCTCGGAAAATATATTACAGATATTCTGCCACCGGAAACTGCAAAACTGGCAATGATGGGAATATCTGAGAGCATTAAAAATAAAAAAACCGTCGAATTTGAGTATGAGCTTGATGTGATTGGTGGTAAAAAAACATTTATCGGAAAAATGTCCCCTATTGAAAAATTTGATGAGAATGACTACGTCCTGTTTTTGGCAATAGACATTACTAAAATCAAATCCCTTGAAAGTGAACTTAAACGCTCAAAAGACAGGCTGCAAATCATATTGAAATCAATTGCCGATGCAGTTGTGGTGGTTGATTTGCAGAAAAAAATTACCTTTGTCAACAGGGCATGTGAGAAGATACTTGAAAAAAGTGAACATGAGCTATTAGGAAAGGATTTTTTTGAGGAATTTGACCTGAAAACAGTTCAAAATAAAAACTATGTTGTTCCTTTTGAAGAAATTTTTCATAAAGGGCTTATGGGTAAAGTAATAGTAAACTGCATTCTGACAAACAAAAACGGCAAAAGATTTAATATTGAAGACAGTGTAGCGCCACTGTATGATATAGACAGTAAAATTATTGGCGCTGTATTCATCTTTTCAGATGTAACTGAAAAGATGAAACTTGAAGCAGAAATAATTAAAAATCAACATCTTGAATCACTTGGAAGAATAGCTGGCGGAATAGCTCACGATTTTAACAATTATTTAGCAGCCATAAGCAGTTATGTGAGCATTTGTAAAATAAGTGGTGAAAAACCTGATGAAAGCAAATTAAACTCTTTAGAAAACATTTTAAAAAGGGCCACAGCGCTTACAAAACAGCTTCTTACATTTTCGAAAGGGGGGACACCGGTCATAAAACCAGCAAACATTGTCTATCTTATTGAAGAAACAGTAAAATTTATTCTCACCGGTACTTCTGTAAATCTTACTTTAAAAACGGAAGAAAATCTTCCTCTTGCGCTGATTGATTACGACCAGATTTCGCAGGTAATTTCAAATATTGTAATCAATGCAAGAGATGCCATGAACAATAAAGGGAAATTAGACATTTCCGTCAGCAAAACAACTCTCCCCTCACTTAATCCATATAATCTTGATAAGGGGGACTATATCCTCATATCTATCAGAGACTATGGTCCGGGGATACCTGAAGATATCAAAGATAAAATCTTTGAACCTTTTTTTACTACAAAAGCTGATGGCAATGGTCTTGGGCTTGCTACCTCAGTCTCAATCATAAAAAAGCACGGAGGAAGAATTTCCGTTTATTCCGAAGAAGGAAAAGGTGCAGAATTTGTCATATTTGTTAAAGCTTCTCATGGCTCTTCACAAGAAAATGAAAATGTTGATGCAAATATCGGTATAAAAACTTATAATTTAAATATTTTATATATGGATGATGAGGAATATTTAAGAGATTCTTTAAGTATGCTGCTTGATACTTTGGGTTGCAAGGTAGATATTGCCAAAAACGGCGAAGAGGCAATAGAAAAGGTAAAAAACAATAATTATGATTTGATAATACTTGATCTTACCATAAAGGATGGTATGAATGGGCAGGAAGCAGCAAGCAAAATTCTTGAAATAAAAGAAAATGCTTATCTTGTAGTAACTTCAGGATATTCAAGTGATGACGTAATCAGCAATTACCAGGAATACGGTTTTAAGGATTATCTGAGTAAACCATTCTCACTTGTAAATATTACATCTATATTAGACAATTTTTTAAAAGTACGTTAATACCATCACAGCTTTAAGCATTTTTGATCCAATATTCTCATATACATGGGGATTTTCCGCCATAAAACTGATATATTCCCCTTCGTTGACAATGTAGTCCTGCCCGTCAACATTGATTTTAAGATTGCCTTCAAGTACAGCTATAAACTCCTCTACATTACCTTCATGAGATTCACCCTTATAGCTAATCCCCTCTTGCATCTCCAGAAAATACATTTCAAAAGGTCTTTTAGGGTCAAATGAAATTACAGGGTAAACCCTGTAGCCCCCACCAAGCTCTTCCAGCAAGTTTTTATCCTTTATTTTTCCAACCTTCACATCATTACTGCACTTTGTAAACAATGAAGTAAAGGAGATTTTAAGACCGTTGGCAATTTTCCAGACTGTTGCAATGGTAGGAATAGAATTTCCCGTTTCTATCTGTCTGAGCATACTTTTACTGACCCCTGTAATCTCCGAAAGCTGATCAAGAGTAAGATTTCTTTCAGCCCTTATTTTTTTTAAATTTTCAGATATATCGCTACAAATTTGTTCCATATAACATTCTCCTTGACAATATATTAAACATAGAGTATCTGTTTCATATAGTAACTTTTTGTGCAACATATTGCAAGATATATTTGAAAGGTGATAAATATGAATGATTTTTTGAAAGGGGTAAAAGATGTATCCCCATTTATTACAGGAGTTTCCCCTTTTGGACTTATTTACGGTGTCACAGCGGCAAAATCCGGTTTGTCTTTCATACAGTCATTTACAATGTCACAAATTATTTTTGCCGGTGCATCTCAAATAGCTTTTATTGAGCAGTTAAATAGCAACAGCTCATGGCTCATCATTATTGCTACTGTCTTTATGATAAACTTAAGAATGGCAATGTACAGTGCTTCACTTGCCCCTTATTACAAAGACCTTTCTACGGCCAAAAAGGCCTTTATGTCATATTTTCTTGTAGACCAGGCTTATGCAGTAACCATATCAAAGATAGCAAACGACAAAAGTGTAAATAAATTTAAATATTATATGGGTGCAGGGATAACAATGTGGACTGTCTGGCAGATTTCAACCCTGATTGGAATTTTGTTGGGTACAACAATCCCATCTTCATTTTCTCTGGAATTTGCAATACCCCTTACATTTATGGCAATTTTAGTCAATTTTCTGAAAGAAAAGAGATTTATTATAACTGCCATAGTGTCAGGGGCTTGTATGATATTGTTAAAACAGATTCCGCTTAATTTAGGTTTCTTTGTAGCAGTTTTTGCCGGAGTATTTGCAGGTAAAATTTATAAAAAGGGGATTAAAAATGCAGCTTTACAATAGTATAGATATATGGATTCTTATAGTAATTTGCGGCGTTATCACATTTTTGATAAGGTTTTCTTTTCTCAAATTTGCAAACGACACACTTATTGAAAATATGAAAGAATTTTTGAGCTACATGCCTGCAAGTATTTTTGCGGCAATAATTACAGGTGGGGTTTTTAACAAGGGGATTAACAGTATTTCAGTAGACAACTTCAAAATCTATGCGATGATATTTGCACTTTTTATAGCATACAGGTTCAAAAACATAATACTTACAATCTGCTCAGGACTTGCAGTTTTGTGGGGACTAAATTTCATCAATAGACTTATCAGCTGATATTTCGACATCCTCAAGTGCTTTCTGAATTTTTCTCGTCCTTACACCCACCAAATTATCTATATTATCTCCGGCTTCTTTTATCTTCTTTTGGGCCTTTTCAAGAACATCCCCAAATTTTATAAACTCCGACTTAACAACTGCAAGAAGATTCATAACCTTATGGGCTGATTTTTCCACACTAAGTGTTTTAAATCCCATCTGAAGACTGTTGAGAAATGCGGCCATTGTTGTTGGACCTGTAATCACAACCTTGTAATCTCTTTGTATGCTTTCAAAAAGTCCGTTAATTCTCAAAACTTCCGAATAAAGACCCTCAAAAGGAACAAACATAATGGCAAAATCGGTGGTAAACGGCACTTCTATATATTTGGACGAAATATCTTTTGCCGACTGTTTCACCCTGTTTTCAAGCTGTTTTGTGGCAAGTTGAATCTTCTGCACATCCCCATCCTCGATGCTATCAAGAAGCCTGTAATAATCTTCAACAGGAAATTTTGAGTCAATGGGAAGCCATACCTGACTCTTTTCATCATCCCCCGGCAGCTTTACCGCAAACTCAACAACATCATTGGACGTTGGTTTTGTCTTAACATTTTCTACATATTGGCCTGGATATAAAATCTGTTCCAAAATTCTTTTAAGCTGAACCTCACCAATAATTCCCCTGTTTTTTACATTAGTAAGCGCTCTTTTTAAATCGCCCACGCCATTTGCAAGGCTCTGCATTTCACCAAGACCTTTATGCACCTGCTCAAGACGCTCACTTACCACCTTAAATGAGTTTGACAGTCTCATTTCCAGGGTTTCATGGAGTTTTTCATCAACAGTTTTTCTCATCTCTTCAAGCTTTTTCTCGTTGTCTTCTCTCAGTTTTTCCAGCACTTCCGTTATGGTCCTTCTCATCCGTTCAAGATTTAAATCTACTTTTTCTTCAAAAGATTTCAAAGACTTACCAAGTTCCGATTTTACTTCTCCAAGCTCTGATTTCATAGATAAAGTAAGCTCCTTTATCGTCTTTGAAACCTCTTCTGTAAATTTATCATGAGACTTAATTATCATACTTAAGGATTCTTTTATAATGTTTTGCATTACCAAGCTTCGCTCTTCCCCTTTTTTTACATCTTCAGCAAGCATCTTGTTAAAATCTTCAAATTTATTTCTCTGATTTTCCGTAAGAGCTTCGATATGTCTGCCAATAATTTCTGAAAGATTTTTAAATGAGCTTTGACTTTCCTCTCTAAAATTCCTAAAATTGGAGTTCAAATCTTCCCTAAACTCTTTTAGCCTTGAATTTACGTTTTCATCAAGAGTACTGTTACGAACTTCAAAGGATTCAAGCTTTCTTTTCAAAGAGCCGTATCTGCCAAGTATCAAAATCAATGAAACAAGGTTTATCAATAAAACCAACGCTAACATAAAAGTCAAATAATTAAAACCCATACCCGCCCCTTTTCATCAACTACTTTTCTTAACAATAACATTTTTTTCATCAACGGGGATTTCAATCCTTTTTATCCCCTTTTTAGTCAGAATAAGTCTTACTTTAAACAAAAAGTGTTTTTCCGGTGTTTTGAATTCACCTACAAGGTTTAGATGGTAAGTCTTTGTGGCTCTTATATTTTTAACACTACAATTTTCAATAAAGTAAAGATAGGATTTAGGGTCATCCATTTTCCTTGTAAAATCCTCTATATCAAATCTGATTATATCGTTAATCCCCTCTATTTTATCCTTGAAAGACCTTTTGATGATGTCGTTGTAAAGTTTGATTTTTCTTTCATATTTCAGGACATTTTCACCAAGATACCATGTAGAAAGGCTTGAATGGGTATTTTGCAATCTTTTTGAAATTATATGATCGGGCAACTCCTTATTCTTTAAAAATCTTACCCTCTCCTTGTAAAAACCAAATAGCCAAAACCTTTCAAGGTCATATATTCTGTTTTTATAATCATATACTTTTTTTGACAAAAAAGATTTATCAAAAATTGTCCTGAAAAAGTCTTTTATCCTGTCTTTAAACATATAGCTTATGACAAGGGCTATAAAAAAGGATGTTGTGAAGTTTCCATACTTCATCTGGGCAAAAAAAGCTGCCGCAGTTGCAAAAATCATAGAAATACCTGCTGCAATCGCATATGCAAAATGTCTGAATTCTACATCACCTGATTTCTTTTTTAACTTCAGGAAAAGAATATTATAGAAGTATTTTTTATATACCGAATACTTGTATATCAAAAGTTCATTATTCAAATCATCTTCCGTAGTATAGGACAACCCATTATTTTTTCTGTAGGCCACCTCACTTTGCAAAGCCGTGCTTAATTTTTCACAAAGACCGCTTTGATTTTTTGATAAAATTTCAAACAACCTTATAAGATAGACACTTACAAGAAAGCTTGAATATTCGTCCATAAACTGAAAAAGCTCTTTAATCTTTATATTATTTGTTTCAGGGATAAATCTGTTAAATTTCTTTACAGTCTCCCTGAAGTCTGACACATCTTTTATAAAAATTTCAACTTCATTCTCAGTTACATTGGATTCAGATACAAGTTTTACAAAATCTCTTAGAAAAGACTTGAAACCGCAAATAGTTATTTTAATCTCATAATTTAAGAAATAAAAAAGACTGTCTATTTTTGACTTTTCATTATCAATTTTATCCAACACCTTACAAAGTCGTTCATTTAAATTTCTCAAAGAATCCTTTGGGGTAATAAGTCTGACATAGCTGTATAAGTTTCTGTAAAAGTTTTCCTTTGGATATGAATAACCGTCTATACCTAAGTTTTTAGGCAAAAACAGATATAGGTTTATGTCATATTCTGTTTTTCTCTTCTTCGAATCAATAAGATAGCCAAGTTTGATTTCAAACTGTGATTTGTCGTGTATTCTGATAAGCTCTTTTATATTTTTCATACATTCTCCATAACTCACTATAACATAATATAAAACATATTCAAGATTTATCGGTGTGTAGCACTTCTTTTACAATCAATGATCTACCAATATTAATACAAAAATTATTTGCAAAACTATAAATATTAAAGTATAAAAATACAGATGAGAAGATTTATAGTATTTGTGTCTGTCGCTTTTGTTTTGTTTGCCTGCGTACCGATCAAAAAAACGCAAATTTCATATGTACCAAACACTCAGGCTCCCCAGATGGAGGAAATGTCTGAAAAGCCTAAACCTGCCAAAATCGTAGAAGATTTTTCGCTTGAAAATTTAAAATATCCCTCACCTGCTATAAATGAATATCTTTTTGATGAAAAAGAGCTTTTTCTAAATTATCAGTACATAGTAAAGTCAAAAGAATATGATATCCCCCCTGTGATAACTCCTCGAGTCAGATACTATTTAAATATGTATACCAAAAGATATCCCAACACTTTTCAAAACTACCTTGATAGGTCAAACAAATACATATATCTTGTCAAAGACATACTAAGACGTGAGGGGCTTCCTGCTCAGCTTGCGATACTACCGTTTGCCGAAAGCGGCTATGAAACAGATGCATACTCACCTGTTGGCGCAGGTGGGATGTGGCAATTTATGCCTTCCACAGGAAACATTTATGGACTTGATATCAATTACTGGATTGACGAAAGAAGGGATTTTGAAAAAGCTACAATTGCAGCTGCAAAGCATTTAAAACATTTATATGAAAACTTAGGTGACTGGTATCTTGCAATAGCTGCGTACAATGCAGGCTTTTATAAGGTATATTCAGGGTTGAAAAAATATAAAACAACTGACTTTTTTGAGCTTGCAAAAAAGAGACATTTAAAAGTCGAGACCAAAGATTATGTCCCAAAATTTATCGCTCTTTCCATTATTTACTACAATTATCTTGAATATGGCTTTGAGCCGCCATCGACATCTCCGCTGCTTTATGAAAAAATCAATTTAAAACAACCCGTTAACCTCTACGTAATTGCTGATATGATAAATACAGACATCGATACATTAAAAGAACTAAACCCTGATTTAAAAAAGCCTATAACTCCACCAAATGACGAGTATAGCCTTAAAATTCCATACGGAACAAAATCATATTTGTCTGAAAAAATAGCAAAAATGAGCCCAAAAGAATTGTTGAAAGTGAAAATTTACAAAGCAAAGCAAGGTGAATATGTCGAAAAAATAGCAAAAAAATTCAATTCTGACAAAAATGATATCATGAAAGTAAATGGACTGAAATACAGCAGAATACTTTATAATACTTACCTTTTCATCCCGGAAAAGGATTTTATGAAACAGGCCTATGCGCAAGATTTTATCGATGATGTTAAAATTTATGCACCAAGGGTACATATCGTAAAGAGTGGAGAAAGTCTCTATACAATTGCACACAAATATGGGCTAAGTTTGTATGATGTAATCAAGCTTAATAAAGGTATTAACCCAAGACTCATTAGACCTGGCCAGCCGGTTATAGTTTCTAATGATGAAGACAAAAAGACTGCCAGGAAAAAGAAAAAAACCAATGTAGTCAAAAGAAAACTTCTTGATGGAAAATACACTGTCCAAACAGGTGATACGCTATGGGATATAGCAAAAGAATTCAATACGTCAGTTGAAAAATTAATGAAAATAAACAACTTAGAAACTGCAGAACTTCACCCTGGGAAAAAATTGACTATAAATTAATTGCCAAACTTTTTGGATTTCGGGTCCAGTATATCCCTTAAACCTTCTCCAAGAAGATTATAACCAAGAACAGTTACAAGTATCGCCAATCCTGGATAAAGGGAAAGCCACCAGGCAAACATTATGTTATCTTTTCCGGAAGTTAAAATATTCCCCCAGGAAGGCGTAGGTGGCTGAACACCAAGCCCAAGAAAGCTCAGTGCTGATTCAGTCAAAATTGCTCCCGCAACACCCAGCGTAGCAGTCACAAAAATTGGTGAAGCCACATTGGGCAATATATGCTTAAATAAAATAATACTATTCTTTATCCCCTGCACTTTTGCAGCAATTATATAATTTCTGCTTTTTACACTCATTGTTTCAGCTCTGACAAGCCTTGCCACCCCCATCCAACTCGTAAGCCCAATAATAATCATTACATTTGTCAAAGAGGGTGAAAGAAATGCAATTACAGCAAGAATAAGAAAAAATGAAGGAAAGCAAAGCATTATATCTACAAACCTCATTAATATTATATCTACTATACCTCCAAAATAGCCGGCCACAAGTCCAAGGATTGTTCCGATAGCTATTGAAATAAAAACAGCAACAAAACCTACAAATATAGAAACCCTTGTCCCATAGACAACTCTGCTAAATACATCCCGTCCAAGTTCATCAGTGCCAAAAATATGCTTTGAAGAAGGTGCCTGGAAAATTTCCTTTACATTTATAGAAGTAGGGTCATAAGGAGCAATTAATGGAGCAAAAATAGAAACCAAAATAAAAAATACTACTATCACAAGTCCGCAAATAAAAAGCAGATTGCCTTTTTTCACCCTGCCCTCTTCTTATATCTGATTCTCGGATCAACAACAGCGTACATAATATCTGCAAGCAGATTACCTAAAAGGGTCAAAATAGCACCAATAACAAGTATGCCCATAATAACGGGATAGTCGCGCATCATAACAGATTGATAAAAAAGCTGTCCCATCCCAGGAATACTAAAAATCGATTCAAATATCACACTGCCACCTATAAGACCCGGGACTGACAAACCTATAATTGTCACTACCGGCAAAAGGGCATTTTTCAATGCATGTTTAAATATAATTCGCCCTTCACCAATCCCTCTTGCTCTTGCGGCCACAATATAGTCTTCATTCAGCACATCAAGCATGCTGTTTCTTGCAAATCTGCTAAGACCGGCCAGCGAGCCGAATACAGATAAAAAAACAGGTAAAAATGCATGTTTTATTATATCAATAATTTTTTCAAATAATGTCATTGATTCAAAGTTATATGAAGTAAGTCCAGATATTGGTAAAACACCAACAATTACACCAAAATAGTACATACATAAAAGTGCAAGCCAGAAAGTAGGAATGGCAAAACCCACAAAAACAAAGACTGTCACTGCTTTATCAAAAATTGTATCCCTCAGATAGGCAGACATCACGCCAAGAGGCAATGCTATTGCAAAAACCAACACCATAGATGCAATATTTAACCACAATGTTACAGGAAGTCTCTCCAATATTTTGTCTATTACCTTTTTTCTGTCCTGGGAAAAGGACTCACCAAAATCAAATTTAACAAATTTTTTGAGCCATAAAAAATACTGGATGTAAACAGGTTTATCCAGATTGTACATCTTGATAAACTTTTCCCTTGCTGTTTCGGATATTTTTGGATTCATTGAAGACAAAAACTGAGTGGGGTCCCCCGGAGCAAGATGCACCACTACAAAACTGATAAAGGTAATACCTATTATAAGCGGTACCATCCCAAAAAGCCTTCTTATCAGATATAGCAGCATAGTTTACCTATTGTGTAAAAAAATACTTCCGGTTTTCTTTCTGTACATACCACCTTATAAAGTTATGCATCAGCCCAGCCGGCGCAGGTTCAATATTTTCAAATCTATTGCTGAGAGCAATAAGCGATTCCCCTACATATAAAAAAGTATAAGGCTGCTCTTCAGCCAGAATCTCCTGAATTCTGTCATACATCTTTTTCCTTTTATCAAAGTCAAACTCTACCCTCGCATCTTGAATCAGTTTATCTACTTCGGCATTCTGGAAGCATATAAAGTTTAAATTTTTCCCTTCACATCTTGATGAATGCCATATATCGTACAAATCCGGCTCAAGGGGGATAGTCCATCCCAATATCACAGCATCGAAATTTCTTTTATCTATATATTCATTTATGAATGTTGCCCATTCAAGAATCCTTATATCAACCTTTACACCAATTTTTGCCCAGCTGTTTTGCAATATTTCAGCCACCATGCTCCTTGAAGAGTTACCTTGATTTGTTATAATCGTAAACTTTAACTTCAAATTTCCTTTTTCCAGGATACCATCACCATCTTTGTCAACAAAACCTGCTTCAGATAAAAGTTTTTTTGCCTTTTCAAGATTGTAGTCATATTTCTTAACGTCAGGATTATACCATGGGCTTGTAGGTTTGTACGGTCCGGTCGCCCTTGTGCCTAATCCAAACAACGCTCCTTCAATTATATCGTCTTTTGGTGTTGCATAAGTCAATGCCTGTCTGACCCTTTTATCCTGAAACAATGGATTTTTCAGATTGTAGCCAACGTATGTGTAAGAATTTGAAAGATATTTGTATTTATTGTACCTCTCTTTAAATCTGGGATTGTCTGTTTGTTTTGCATACTGCAAAGGGCTAAGCCCCATCAAATCAATAGTCCCGTTTAAAAGCTCCAGAAACATTGTAGCCGAGTCGGGGATAATCCTGAAAATATACCTTTCTATATTGGGTGAGCCTTCGAAATAGGAAGTATTTGCCACTAAAGTAATTGAATCCCCAGGCTTCCATTCAAAAAATTTATAAGGACCTGTCCCGACAGGTTTTCTTTGTAATGGAGATTTCGTAATTTCAACACCTTTTAAAAGATGGGAAGGCAATATGGAAGTAGTCCAACTTGCAAGCGCCGGAGCGTAAGGAACTTTGTAAAAAACTTTTACAGTGTAATTATCGGGTATTTCAACACGTTCAATTAATCTGAAATCAGAGTCATAAGCTGTGGGTGTCTTGTCATCAACAATAAGCTCATATGTAAATTTCACATCTTCTGAGACAAAAGGAGCTCCATCATGCCATTTTACCCCTTTTCTCAAGTGGAATGTAATTATTTTTTTATCTTCCGATACCTCGTAGCCTTCAGCAAGATCGCCGGTAAGCTTTAAATCTTTATCATACTTCAATAATCCGTTGTAGATAAGACCGGCAACAGAATGCGAAGAGCTATCTGTGGCAAGAATTGGTATCAGATTGCTGGCATCCCCTATCGAACCTTCAACAAGGGCATCGCCAAATTTACTGTCAGAAACGTTGGACTGCCCATTTGACAAACCTTCATTTTTTGCCGAATTATCAGAGCAGCCAGATATTAAAACTATTAAAAAAAGCAGTAAAAGGCTTGCAAGCCTCTTCATTATTTGCTTTCTAAAGGTACTTGTGGTGCTGTATTTTGACCGCCAGCAGGAGCTGCAGTTGCAGGAATCTTATTTGTAATCGATCTACCAGTCCCTTTTGAAGATATAACTGTTAATGCAATTGATGTAAAAAAGAATATGACTACAAGAATAGTTGTAATTTTGTTCATCACATTTGCAGGAGAAACCGAGCCGAAAATATCAGATGACCCTGAGCCAAATGCTTCGCTGAGACTCGACCCCTTGCCTGATTGCAACAACACCGCGATAACCAATAAAATACATACAAAAATATGAAAACCTAAAATAACAGGATACATTTATCACCTCAATAGTTAATTATTTTTATAAAACTTTCCGCTTTCAAACTTGCGCCACCTACAAGCGCACCATCAATATTCTCCATTGCCATAAGCTCAGAGATATTTTCCGGTTTAACGCTACCCCCATACAATATTCTGATACTATCTGCAAGAGCTTTGTTATATTTTTTGGCCAAAAAATTTCTTATTGATTTATGCATGGCTTCCGCGTCGCTGCTGGAGGCAGTTTTTCCCGTGCCGATAGCCCATACAGGTTCATAAGCTATTGTAATATGATTCATATCTATCTCATCAATCCCTTCAAGACCAAGCCCTACCTGAGTGTTGACAACCTCCTCATGAACATCTGCCATCCTCTGCTCCAATGTCTCCCCCACACAAAAAATTATCGGGAATTTTTCCTTTACAGCTGTTTTAATTTTTTTATTAATAAGTTCATCTGTTTCCTTAAATATTATTCTTCGTTCAGAATGTCCCACAATCGAGCCGCTCACACCGATATTTTTCAACATATCGATAGATATTTCACCGGTAAAAGCCCCGGACTTTTCATGATGAACATTTTGAGCAAATATTTTCACTCTTGAATCTTTAAGAAGCTTTACAAGCTCAGGCAAATATACAAAAGAAGGTGCAATGATTACCTCTTTTTCACTTTCATCAAAGTCAATACTTTTCAACCGGTTAACAAGTAAAGCAGCCTCCTCAAGGTTAAGATTCATTTTCCAGTTGCCAGCAATCAAAGCTTTTCTCATTTTACCCCTCATTTTCTGAAGATGTTTTTGTCTTACTCATAACACATTGCCCATCAAAAATAACACCATCTTCAATGACAATTGACGGCGTGTAAATAGTTCCTTTTACATTTGCGGGCTTTAAAAGCTCTACCTTGCTTTCTGCCCTTATTGTCCCGTCAAAATTTCCTGAAATTTTTACCACTCCGGCTTCAATTTCTGCCTTTACACTCCCGGAATTGGCAATAACAAGTGTGTCTTTGGTCTTGACATGCCCTTCAAAATCCCCGTCAATTCTCACAAGTCCGTCAAAAAGCAATGTTCCGTTGAATTTAGTATTTTTTCCCAAAAAGGCATTGATATCAACAGATTCGTTTTTAGGTTTAATCATATTTGTCCCCTTAAATGGTTTATAATTGTGTCCAGCTCTTCATTAGAGCTATATTTTATCTCTATTGTGCCCCCTTTTTTGCCTGTTCGTATATTGACTTTTGTTTTGAAAAAAGATTCAAATTCTTTCTTTATTGACTCTACAAAAATATCAGCTCCTGAATTTTCCATCTTTTTTACTGGAGAAGTTTTTATTCTTTTGACAAGATTTTCTGTTTCCCTTACACTAAGCTTCTTTTTGACAACAGTATTAAAAGCTTCCATAACCTTTAAATGGTCGTCAAGCCCAAGCAATGCCCTTGCATGCCCTTCAGAAATAATATTTTTAGAAAGGGCTTCTGTTATCTCATGGGGAAGTTTCAAAAGTCTTAAAATATTTGCGACAGCACTTCTACTTTTCCCAACAATCTTTGAAAGCTCTTCCTGGGTATATGAAAACTTTTCCATAAGACTTTTATATGCATTTGCAACTTCAATTGGGTTTAAATCTTCCCTTTGAATATTTTCAATCAATGCAAGTTCAAGACGCTCTTTCTCATCGTTTATATCTTTTATAATAACAGGAATTTTCTTAAGGCCAGCAAGTCCGCAAGCCCGCCACCTTCTCTCACCTGCGATTATAAGATATTTATCTTCATGCTTTGTAACAACAATAGGCTGAATCAACCCTTTACTTTTTATCGAATCAGCTAATTCGTTAAGCTTTTCAGAATCAAATATCCTTCTGGGTTGTTTTTCATTTGGAACAATATCAGTAATATCAAGCTCTATAGGTGATTTTCTATTTACCGAATTATCTTTTGGAATGAGACTTTCAAGCCCTCTACCTAACGGATTTTTTCTCATTAATCCTTCCTAAAAGCTCTTTGGCAAGCTCAATATAGCTTTCTGCCCCTTTACATTTTATATCATAATCAATTATAGGCTGCCCATAGCTCGGCGCTTCACTTAGCTTAACATTTCTTGGAATTATGGTTTTAAGCAGTTTTTCCCTAAAATAGCTCCTGACCTGTTTATATACCTCTTTTGAAAGGTTGTTTCTCGGATCATACATAGTAAGTAAAATACCCTCAAGCTCCAAATCCTGGTTTAAACTTTCCCGTATAAGTTTTACTGTATTTAAAAGCTGGCTCAAACCTTCAAGTGCATAATATTCACACTGAAGAGGTATCAAAACACTGTCAGCTGCAGTAAGTGAATTTACTGTCAAAAGCCCCAATGAAGGGGGGCAGTCAATTATTATTACATCATAATTGTCTTTTACATTTTCAAGACATCTTTTAAGTCTTGTCTCCCTTGATAAAACAGTCACCAACTCAATCTCTGCTGCAGTAAGGTCAATTTTACTCGGGACAAGGGATAAGTTTTCGATTTTTGTATCAAGAATAATATCACTCAGAGAAGCATTGCCAATAATAATATCATAAACACTCTTTTCAAGCTCGGAAGGTATAAACCCAAGCCCGCTTGTAGCATTCCCCTGAGGGTCCATATCCACCAGTAAAACCCTTGCCTCAGCAAAAGCCAAGGCTGCAGCAAGATTAACACTTGTTGTAGTTTTACCAACGCCACCTTTTTGATTTGCAACTGCTATAATTTTTCCCATAACTTTATACATTTAAATTATTAATACCCAAAAATCAAGTTAAACAAGGTTTGTATAAATATATTTTTAGACAAAAGTTGTCAAAACTTTTTTTGCACCCTTCGTTTTTATTCCCCAATTACCTTTGTCTTTTGCTTAACATAACAATATCTTTCAAAACTTGAGGGTTTTTTGCTTCCATCCATTTTTTATAAAAATCTTTGCCATTTACAACCTGCGCTATTGCCGATAAAGCCTTAAGATGAAAATTCCTTTCATCTCTGCTTCCAATAAGCACAAAAATCACATTGATTTTCTTATTTTCCTCAAAAACTACCCCTTCTTTATTTCTTACAATAACCACATCAAATATTTTCTCCCCCTCAACTATTACGTGAGGAATGGCAATATTATCCCCAAGAACGCTGGAGTATCTTTTTTCTTTGTCACACAGCAGGTTGTAAACTTCATCACCCGAAAGACCAATCCTCTGGCCAAGTTTTTCTGAAATTTCCTTATAAAGCTCTTCATATGTCATTCTGCTTTCAAAATCAAAAACAAGTGCTTTTTTTACAAGTTTGTCAAATCTATCCTCTTTAATTGAGTCTCTTTCCTTTAAAATATTCCGAAGCTCTTTTTCAAGCCTTATTCCCGTCAATTCCTTATTTAAAATTCTTTCGATAACATGTAGCAGGGCATATTCCTGGTTATTTTTTGCTCTTCCATATAAAATATATACAAAAAAGCTGATTATCATAAAAACCACTGTTGCAATTATTGCTTCAAGTCCTATTTCATAAATAAGAAAAAGATAAAAAACTATCCCTGCAATTTGCAGGTAAGGATACATAGGTGCCCTGAATTGAGGCTTATAGTTTGTAAGCCTGCTTTCTCTCATTACTATAACTGAAAAATTAGCCAAAATATATGTAAGTATAAGGGAGGTGGAAGCCACTTCTACTAACAGATTCAAATTTAAAAATAATCCTGAAATTACTATTAGACCGGTAACAATTATTGAAACAAAAGGTGTCTTATATTTTGCCGATAATTTCTGGAAAGTCTTTGGAAACATGTTGTCTCTGCTTAATGCATATGGATACCTTGATGCCGACATTATCCCTACATTTGCAGCTGAAGTAAATGCAATAATTGCAGCTATGGAAAGCAATACTTTTCCTTTTACCCCCATTGAAGCAGATGCAGCATCGGAAATAGGTGTCAAGGAATTAAAAAGATTCTCTCCGGGCAAAACTCCTACAGTAACAAAAACTATTAATGTATATAATACTGATACAGTTAAAAGCGCACCGATTAACCCCTTTGGAATCATCCTCGAGTCTCTGGTCTCCTCAGCAAGACTTGCTACTTTTAAAAGTCCTCCATAGGAGACAAATACGAAACCTGATGCAGATAAAATCCTGGATATATCAAAGTCTTTGATAAATGTAGAGTAATTACCAAAATCAATTTTGCCAGCACTACTTAAAAAAAAGTAAGATAAAATTGCAAACAGGAGCAAAACCAAGACCGATTGAGCCTTTCCTGCCTTACTGACGCCTAAGTAGTTTATAATTAAAAAGACCAAACAGATAAGAATAGCTATTAATTTTGGATTCAAACTAAAAATTATTTCAGAATAAACAGACAGACCTATCAGGGCAAATGTTGCCTTAAATATAAGGGAAAACCAGCTTAAAATACCTGCAACAGTACCTACACCTGCCCCTAAACTTCTTGTAACAAAAAAATATCCACCACCAGCCTTTGGCATCGCCGTAACAAGCTCCGAAATACTCAAAACCCCTGGAATAGACATTAATCCAGCAAACAGATAGGCAATCGACACAGTGGTGCCACACATACCATATGCAATACCCGGCAGCAAAAATACCCCGGAGCTTACCATTGAGCCAATAGCAATAGAATATATATCAATTAATTTCAGACCTTTTTCAAGCTTACTCATAATAATTCAATACCAGACTAATTAATTATTTTCAAGGAATGAATATAATGCAGAAAAAATTACTAAGGCAAAGAAATTTTACTTTTTAAAAACCTTATTAAGCTCTTTAACAATATAATCCATATGCAGATTCATAGCATTGTAAGCCGCCAGTGGCTTGCCTTCTCTTATCGCATTAAATATTGCCGAATGCTGATTGAAAAGCTCCTCGTGACTCTTTTCATCGGTATACATTCTTGAGCGAACTTCAAAGCTTACTTTTTCTATCCATTCGTAAATATTGTTCATAATATGGATTAGAAGAACATTGTGGGTGGCATAACTTATTGTGGAATGAAAATTTGCATCAGGAATGTAACCTATCTGACCGTAATCCTTGGCATCTTTCATCTCATTTAAATATTCTTGCATCTGGGCTATCTCTTTATCCGTAGCCCTTTCAGCGGCAGTGTAAGCTGCCCATGTCTCAAGAATTCGCCTTACTTCCATAAGATCAAAAATTGCATTATCCTTTTTTGCAAATTCTTCCAAAAAACCGTCGAAAGAGTCAGAAGTAGCCGATTTAACATAAGTACCATCACCTTGGATTTGTTCAAGAAACCCCTTAGCCTCAAGTTTTTGCAATGCTTCTCTCAAAGAAGGTCTGCTTACTCCTATACTTGCAGCCAATTCCCTTTCAGGAGGTAATTTTTCACCTGGCTTTAATTTTCCCGAAACAATAAGACCCTTTATTTGCTCATAAATTTCATCACTGACCTTTTTCGGTTTTATCTTTTGAAATACCACTTTTCACAATCTCCCTTGCATAGTACACAATCGGATGCTCAACTTTTGCATTGCTTCCTGATTCAACAATAGCATCAGTTAATTGCATAGCACATCCAGGGCAGGGTGTAAACAATTTTTCAATACCTTTGCTTTTTACTTCAAAGGCTTTACTCATCCCCACCGCCTTCGAATCATCATATTTTTTCATATTAAAAGTACCACCAAAACCGCAGCAGCTCTGATTTTCAAGTGTAATATTTTCACCTTTAATATTTTTTGCAACATGGCTTTTAAGTCTTTCTTTTTTTGTAGACCTGTAATGGCAAGGGATGTGGGTAGTATATCTCTCATTTAATTTTACTTCGAAATTAACACCCAAAACTTCATCCAAAAACATCAATATGTCAAAAAATGGCTTATTTGCAATTATGCCCGTAACTTTGGGTCCCATCTCACTAAGCGCATACTGACATGTAGGACAGCATGTAATTACATACTCACAATCTATGTCATTAATATGATTCAGATTTTCATCTACCATCTTTTTATAAGTCTCAATCTCGCCAAGTGTCGCAGCAGGGATACCGCAACATTTGTTTATTTCCGGTACATAAACAGTAACGCCAAAATGATTAAGAACACTTATAATTGCTTCTCCCCATTCAGGGAAAAGAAAATTTGCTGCACAGCCTGGATAAAAGTAAACTTTCATCTTTTCATTATCAGCTTTGTGCAATCCCCCATGGGTCTTTGTAAAAGGTTTTGATGCCACCTGTTTTATGTTTCTTTTGGAAAAAGAGCCCAATAGTGGTTTAAAAATATCATCTTTTACCCTTTTGGCTCCAAATTTAAGTCCAATGTGCATAAGCGGAGCAACTCTTGCCAGAAGATCCGGCTTTTCCATAACTATTTTTAAAACAACCTTCCCCCACGATGGCAGTTTTTCTATTTTCCTCAATACTGCTTTAGCTCTTAAAAATATCTCATCTGTTTTCACTCCGCTTGGGCAATTTTCCTTGCATCTTCCGCACAATATACAGTAATCAAGGTGTTTTAAAATACTGCCTGCCTTGTCAAGACGCCCCTCATATACCGATTCGATAAGAGAAATTTTGCCTCTTGCAACAGCACTTTCATTTAAATCTTTTTGATAAAGCGGACAGTGTGCCTGGCATGTACCACATTTCATACACTGCAGCACAAGCTCTTCCAGCTCTTTTAACTCTTTTATCAAATCTTCCATCTAAAGCCCCATCTTTTGAGGATTCAAAAGGTTGTAAGGGTCAACACCTTTTTTAAGTTTTTTCATGTATTCTATAGTCCCTCTGCCTACTTCCATTTCAAGGTATTTGGCTTTTGCAAATCCTACCCCATGCTCACCACTCAATGTCCCTTCAAGTTCAAGTGCCTTAGCAAATATCTCGTCGATTGCTTTTTCAACCCTTAGCATCTCATCTTTATCTCGTTTGTCCGTAAGAATTGTCGGGTGAAGGTTACCATCGCCTGCATGTCCAAAAGTCCCGATTGTGAGATTGTATTTTTTTGTTATATCCTGAATTGCCCTCATCATGCCAGGAATTTTACTCCTGACCACAGTTGCATCTTCCAAAATAAGAGTTGGCTTTAGCCTTGCAAGGCTGCTTAAAGCTTTCCTCCTTGCCTCCCATAGTCTGTTTTTATCCTCAACCGTCTCAGCTATTTTTATATTTCCTTTGAGATTTTCGCATATTTTTTTAACAACTTCAAAATCATCCATAACCTGCCCTTCGTGACCATCAAGTTCAATCAGCAAAAGGGCATCTGCAGCTGTGGGAAGACCTATTTTGGTAGCATCTTCCACTGTTTTTATCGTAAAATTATCCAGCAACTCAAGAGTAGCAGGTAAAATTTTAGCAGCAATAATTTCAGACACAGTCTCACAAGCCTTGATAATATCATCATAAATAACGAGCATTGACCTGCTAAACTTTGGCTTTGGTATAAGTTTTAAAACAAATTTTGTCATTACTCCCAGTAAACCTTCGGAAGAGACCATTAGGCCGGGCAGATTAAATCCTGTCACAAGTTTTACAGTTTTACCTCCCCCTTTTACATAATTGCCGTCCATATCAAAAAAATTCACACCCATCAAATAATCTTTGGTAACGCCGTATTTTAAGCCTCTGAGCCCTCCTGCATTTTCAGCAACATTTCCACCTATAGTCGAAATATTCATACTTCCTGGGTCAGGCGGATAAAAAAGTCCATTTTTTACAGCGGCATTAGCCAAATTAGCTGTAACAACACCTGCTTCTACAACCGCATACATATCGTTTTCATTTATTTCCAAAATTTTATTCAGTCCTGTTGTGAGCAGTACACACCCTTTTTTAACAGGCACAGTGCCACCACTTAAATTTGTGCCGGCGCCCCTTGTTACAAGGGGGATATTTTCATTTTTACAGAGAGTTATAATCTGTTTAATTTGCTCTTCATTCTTAGGCTTTACCACAATATCAGGCTGGACAGGCTCAGCAGAAAATGCATCATAACTGTAACACATCGTATCTTCAGGCTTTGTAAAATAACCTCCCTGGCCCAGAATCTCTTCAAATTTTTTAACCAAAGATTTGCTTAGCATCTAATACCTCAAATTATTTATTTAAATACTAAATTTGGCAGCCACGTAATTATCTCAGGGAAAATTATGCAAAGCGCAAGGCCAATTAGCTGTAACAAAACAAATGGTACAATACCTTTGAATATATATCCCATTCTCATACTTACAGGAAACCTCCCTTGCTTACTGGCAAAACATCTTTATGGTCTTACCAATTACCAAAATACAAAAAACATGTCAATAAAAAAATTTTTATTTATTCATTTTTTAGAAAATTGTTTTATAGTAAATCAAAAATTTATTTAATTATTTCATTGTGTTACACAATGAACAAATATTTTGCTCCAAATGCCTTAAATTATATAAAATTGTTGACATGTCGCCAATTTCTGAATATATTGGTAAAACCAATTTGAAGGAGTCCACTATGATCAGCATTGACACCGAGCTGAACAAATTTATTGAAAAAAGCGAAGCAGTCCAAACAAAATGCACGGTTTTAAAAAAAGATGACCTAAAAACAATTTTAAAGGACGGAAATTTTGATTATATCAAGTTGAATACGCCATTTAAAACTTATTCAAAAGATTGTGAATTCACTGAATCAGGCGTATCAAAATCAATTGTAAATGCTGACTTTGCAATTGCAGAAACAGGGACGCTTGTAATTAACAGCGAAAACGAGCAGCTGAGACTTGCCACTATGGTCTCTGAAAGCCTATCAGTCGTTGTTTACAAATCAAACATAGTCTCTAAACTTGAAAACATAATATCTTTTATGAATGAGTCCACTTCCAGGGAAAACGCTTATATAGCTTTTATCACAGGACCAAGCAGGACAGCAGATATCGAAAGAGTGCTTACAATTGGGGTGCATGGGCCTGTTGAATTAATTTGCTACATAATAGAAGATTTATAGGAGCCAGTGATGAGTATAAAAACAAAAGTAAAAGAAAAGCTTAACGATAAAATTCTATATTCAAATCTTAAAACCTTTGCGGAAAACTATAAAGTTTCCAGAGCAAATGCGCTTTCAGGCCTCGACTTTTTCAAGCTAAGACATGACATTTACAAATCTAAAGACTTTACCAAAGATGAAATTTTATCCCTTTTCGAAGAATTTAAGTCAAATGTAGAAAAATCAGGCTGTACTGTTTTGCATGCCGAAGATGCAGCCTCAGCAAATAAACTGATTGCAGATATATGCAAAAAACATAGTGCAGAATACATAGTAAAATCAAAATCCATGACCAGTGAAGAGATTAAACTGAATGATTATCTTGAAAAGCAAGGGCTGAAACCTGTGGAAACAGATCTTGGAGAATGGATTTTACAAATTGCAGGGGAGCACCCATCCCATATGGTCATGCCCGCTATTCACAAGACAAGACAACAGGTTGCAAAGGTTTTCGAAAAGCATACCGGCGAAAAAATTGACCCGGATGACATCAACAAAATGGTCAAAATTGCAAGAAAATATCTAAGAGAGTTTTATTTTAAAGCCAAGGTTGGTATCACAGGCGCAAACATAGCAATTTCATCTTCTGGAACCATAGGGATAGTTACAAACGAAGGGAACGCAAGACTGTCTTCAACCGTTCCTCCTGTGCATATTGTACTGGTGGGATATGAAAAGCTTGTCAAAAACTTTTCAGATGCAATGAAAATTATCAGGCTGTTACCCAAAAGCGCCACCGGTCAAAACATAAGCACATACGTGACATGGATAAAAGGCTCAAACCCTTCATTTAAGAGTGAAACAGGGAAAAAGCATACATATTACATCTTCCTGGACAACGGAAGGCTCAGTTTTTTGGATCACCCTTTTTTAAAAGATGCTCTTAAATGTATAAGATGCGGCTCATGTGCAAACGTATGCCCTGCTTATGAAATGGTGGGTGGGCATGTTTTTGGAGATATCTATATAGGCGCAATTGGACTTATTTTGACATCAATGCTCCACGATGAAAAGAAAGCGAAGGAGATTCTAAGTCTTTGTATCGGCTGCAAAGCCTGCTCATATAACTGCCCGGCAGGAATTGACCTGCAATCTATAATTTCCGACCTGAATGTTTATATGGGGCAAAAATACTCAATTAACCCTGCAAAAAAGTTTGTATATTCCGCCGTATTAAAAAATCCATCCGTTTTTAAGTCTGCTATGAAAGTTGCGAGCATTATTCAGAAACCTCTTCTTGATGAAACAAAGGAAAATATAGGCAAGCTGCCAATATTGTCAGATGAGCATAATTTCAGAAAACTTCCTTCTGTAAAAGAAAAAACTTTTAGCCAGATGTTTAAGCAAAATAATTTTGATAAATTCAATTCTTCAAAAAAGGTTTTCTTTTATCCGGGGTGTGCCGTTGAATATTTTTTCCCTGAAATGGGCACAAAAATGGTTCAATTGCTCCAGAAGGCAGGATTTCAGGTAGATATTCCTGATACACAGGTCTGTTGCGGGCTACCAGCAATTCACTCCGGTGACGGAAAAAGCGGCAAAAAAACTATCTTAAAAAATTTAAAGTATATGGGAAACCCTGAAGAGTATGAGGCGTTTCTTGTACTTTGCCCAAGCTGTGGAATGGCAATAAAAGAGGATTTTAAAAAATACACTCTCGAGTATATATCCGAATTCAAAAAATCTGAGAAAATTGCAAATAAAGTCACGTCACTTGCAGACTTTTTGAATAAAAACAACATCAGGCTTAAATATGATGATAATAAAAAGATTACATATCATACCCCATGTCATCAGGGCAGAGGCTTAGGATTTGTGCCGGAAGATTTTTTAAAGGAAACATTCGGAGAAAATTTCATACCCTTAAAGGATAGCAATGTCTGTTGCGGTTTTGGTGGGTCATTTTCCGTTGAATATCCCGGCATTTCTTCAGGGATATTAAATAAAAAAATAGAAAACATAAAGGATACAAAAGCCGATATTCTCCTCACCGACTGCCCGGGATGTGTCATGCAGATTGACGGCGGGTTGAAAAAGCAAAATATCAATGTTAAAGTTGCGCACTTAAGTGAAATATTTAATGAGTTAGATATAGAAAAAAATTAAAAAGTGTTTGGCATTATCCTGACAATATGTTAATGTGTATTAACTAATTGTCGGGTGTGCAACTTTGCAAAAGTTTCTATTTAATTTATTTTTGAGCATTTTGTTTATTGGATTGCTTATCATATCATCATACATTTATGTTGATAAACAATCATATGAAGATACTTTGAAAAATTACAACTCAAAGCTAATTGATGAATTTGAAACCGGTTTTGGCAGTGTATACAGTGTGTTTAAAAATACAAGCGCTGTTCTTTATGAAGGATACATAACAAACGAAGAAATATTGGCTCTGCTTTATAAAGGTATGTACCTTAAACAGGATGCAGAGAAAATAAGAAATACTCTTAAAAAAGAATTTGATAATATTTACACTAAACTTCAAAGTATAGGTTTTTCACAGATTCACTTTCATGACAAAGATGGGTACAGCTTTTTAAGAATGCACAGACCGGAAAAATATGGAGATTATCTTGCATCAATAAGACCGCTAATAAAAGAAGTAATTGAGTCTCATAAGCCAATTGAAGGGTATGAGGTGGGAGTACATGAAGGTGGTTTCAGATTTATATTCCCTCTTTTTTATAACAATACATATATTGGCAGTGTTGAAACATCTGTCCCCATTGATAAATTTCTGGCATATATGTCCAAAGAGCTCAAAAGTGAATTTACCGTCCTTTATCATGAAAAAGCATTATCAGCAATTAATAAAGAAATTTTCAAAAAGAAATTTTTTAGGATTTCATCTGATAATGACTTTTATCTGGATGTAAACCTGCCAAATACAATTATAGATAAATATGCCTACAAAATTATAAGCCAAAATCTTGAAGCCCGGTATAAAAAGAACAAGTCTTTTGTTATTAATCTCACTGATGAAAAAGAGTATTGTTCGCTGGTATTTATAAACCTTGATGCTTACAATAAAGAACATATAGCTCATATAGTACGATACGTAAAATCTCCGGAAATCGGTACCCTGAGAGGTGCCTTTTTTTATAAAATATTTTCTGCAATAACAATATTTGCAATGACCTTTCTTTTTATAGGATTTGTTATTTACAGAAATAAAATACTTTCCGGTGAAATAACAAAAAGAAAGGAAATTGAAGAAAAGCTAAAAGATATAAACAAAAAGTTTGAAATAGTTATAAAAAACAGCGGACAGATTGTTTACGACTACAACACTGAAACTGATGAAATATTCAGAACGGGAGCAATTGAAGAAACTCTGGGCTACAGCGAAGAAGAATTTGGCCGTGGCAGTTACAAATTTTTTAAAAGTATATACCACAAAGATGACATAAAAAATGTAGAAAAATATATTGAAACAATTTTAAAAGAGAATAAAAATTCAAATATAACATACAGGTTGAAAAGAAAAGATGGTACATATGCCACCTTTCTTGATGAATCAACTGTTGTCACCTTCTCCGGGCAAAAACATATATTTGGGGTTATGAAAGACATTACTGAATCTTTAAAAACACAGGAACAATTAAGGCGAGCCCAGCAGCTTGAATCAATAGGAATTCTTGCCGGTGGAATTGCCCATGATTTCAATAATATACTATCTGGTATCTATAACTATCTTGAAATTATGAGGCTTAGTTGCCCTGATGAAAAGACCTCAACCATACTAAGCAAAATATTTGGCTCCTTTGAAAGGGCAAAAAGTCTTACCACTCAGCTTTTAACATTTTCAAAAGGTGGAGAGCCTGTAATCAGACTTTTTAACATTGAAAAACTTGTTAAAAACATTGCCGATTTTTCATTGAGCGGCTCAAGTTTGAAATATGAAATTAAATGTGGTGAAGATTTGCTCTGCTGCCTTGGTGATGAAAATCAAATAGGTCAGGTAATTGAAAATATTATTATAAATGCAAGACAGGCCTCACCATCAAACGGTCTTGTAAAGATATCAATTGAAAATATTTCCGGGGAAAAAGCCAAAAGTATATTTAACAACAATGAACTTAAAAATAAATATTATGCCCTTGTTACCATTTCTGATAATGGCAAAGGAATAAGCGAAGAAAATTTGAACCGAATTTTTGAGCCATTTTTCACAACCAAAGAAAAAGGGCACGGCTTGGGGCTATCAATAGCATACAATATAATAAAAAAACATAATGGGGATATAATAGTGGAATCAGAGCCAGGCAAGGGGACAAGATTTTACATAGCCATTGAAGCATCTGCTGAAAAATGTGACAATCATACCCCTGAAATAAAGAAAGATGGCAGTCAAGTCCTAAACATTTTGATAATGGATGACGAAGAAGATATTTTAAATTCACTTTCAGAACTTTTGCACATTTTAGGTCATAACACATTCTGCGCAAAAAACGGCGAAGAAGCAATCAAGATTTATAAAGAATATCTGGAAAAAGGTGAGAAAATAGATTTATGTATTTTAGATATAACAATCAAAGGTGGTCTTGGGGGGAAGGAAACAATTTCAGAGTTAATAAAAATTGACAAATTTGTGCAGGCTGTAGTTTCAAGCGGGTACAGTGATGATCCGATTATGGCAAATCCCTGCGATTACGGCTTTGTTTCATCAATTCAAAAGCCTTTTAAATTGGAAGAGATAAACAAATTACTCGAACAACTTATAAACCTTAAAAAATTTGACAAGTAAAATATTGAGACACTTTTATTAAAATTAATCTAATTGACAAGATTAAGTTATTTAATTAAAAATCTTTTATGAGAATAAATTTAAACTTAATTTCTGTCTCAATCATAATCCTTGTTTTAGTTCATTTAATGTTTGCTACAATTACTTCAAAGATATTAGTAATAGCCAGTCTGCTTACTGCCCTTGCAGTCTTAATAATCGACTTGTTAGTTAAAAACAAAAAGATGCAACATATCTACTTAAGTTTTACAGACAATATAAAGATTCCGATAATACTAAAAGATAAAAGCGATAAAATTCTCTATACAAATATAGAGGCAAAAAATATTTTTGGTGACACAATTCCTAATGTAAATAAAGACACAACACACATAAAATTAGTCACTTCCAGGGGGCGAAAAAGATTTAATGTGTTGCTGTCTCATTGTAATGATATTGCTTTATATCAATTTTTAGATGTTACTGAGCTTAGCGAATTAAAAAAACAGCTTTATACATCCCAAAATCAGGCCGCAATAGGAATACTGACTTCAGGATTAAGTCATGATTTTAAAAATATGCTTCAAAACATAAACATATATATCTCTCTAATAAAGCGAAGTAAAGACAGTGAAGAAGTTGCCCTGCATTGCAACACGATAAAGCAAATGATAGATGATTCCAACGAGTTTATAAAAAATATACTTACACTTTCAAAAAATCAAAAAAAAGAATTTGAAAAGATAAATCTTGACCAGGTCATCAAAGAAACTGTTTCGCTTATTGAAAAAATTTTGCCGGAAAATATCTCTATTTCATATCTTAATTTTGCATCAGGCTGTGAAATAAAAACTGTTGCCACGATGTTGAAACAGATACTTATCAACCTTGCGCAAAACTCTGCCGAAGCACTTAAAAATACGGAAAAAGCTTTTATTTCAATTGTTGTTGAAAAAACAAGTATAAAACTTATGGATTTTATAAAGATAGATTTCAAGGATAACGGAAAAGGTATAAGTGGTGAAAAAATCGATAAAATATTTGATCCTTTTTTTACCACAAACGAAAAATCCGGCACAGGGCTTGGGCTTACCATGGTAAAAATCCTTGTTAAGGAGCTTGGAGGTTTTATCGATGTCAACAGTAAATATGGAGAGGGGACATGCTTTTCAATATATCTGCCGACACATTGAGAATAAATATTGATTCTTACCTGCAAAATGTTTTTCTTCATTCGAATTTTCTCAGAATTTTTTTTAATAACAATAAGTTAGATAAAGAAACATTGATAGAAGATCTTATGAAAAGAAGGTCAGTAAAAGAGATAGATGAAGATTTTAGAAAAACCGACTTTTTACTTTTAAGTGAGACTGATTTTTTAAAATTTTTAAGGAAAGCAAAATATTATGAATATCTCCTTATTGCTATTGAAGATTTGTGCCTTGAATATCCTATAAAAGATTTAACGGCACATATTTCTTCATTTGCAAAAGTCGTAACAGAAATTTCATACGAATATGCAATTTTTCATATGAAAAAAGATTATGGAACACCGGTTGATGAAAATAATAATGAAATAGATTTTTCAGTAATTGCTCTTGGCAAATTTGGTGGCTGGGAGCTCAACTTTAGCTCTGATATAGACATAATCTATGTATACAGAACGGAAAAAGGGAAGCTTACTGACTCAAAACTGTCTGTTCACGAATTTTTCTGCAAATTAGGTGAAAAAATAAAATATTATCTTAACGAAAGAACTGAAGATGGCATTGTCTACAGAGTGGATTTGAGATTAAGGCCTGACGGTGACATAGGTGACATCGCTTTACCTTTAAGAAGTTATGAAATATATTACGAGTCTTTTGGACAAAGCTGGGAAAGAATGATGCTTCTCAAAGCCCTCCCGGTAGCTGGAAGCGTAAAGCTTGGCAAAGAATTCATTGAAACAGTAAAGCCATTCGTGTTTAGAAGAAGTATTGATACAAGACTGATTGATGACCTGATAAATATAAAATCTAAAATCAACAGCAGGGTAAAATTAAAAAAACAGGGGAAAAATGTAAAACTTGGCTTTGGTGGAATCAGAGAAATTGAATTTATAGTCCAGACCATACAAATCCTAAACTATCCAAAAGACAATAATATATTTAACCGCAATACACTCTCTTCACTTGAAATATTAAAATCCAAAGATATACTTTCGCAATCAGATATATCTATTCTGGAAGAAAGTTATAATTTCTTAAGAAAGCTTGAACACATGGCACAGATAGAGATGGAATTGCAGACTCATGTGGTACCTGAAAATTCCGACAGCTTTCACCTTTACCTCCTTAGATGCGGTTTTGATGATGCAAAAAAATTTGAACAGAAATACAGTCAAATAACGAAAAATGTAAACAACATTTTCCAGAACCTGCTAAAAGATGAGTCTGAAGAAAAAAATGAAATTTTTCTCTTTGATGAGGAACTTCAACTGTCAGACATCTCCTATTTTTTAAAAGAAATGGGACTAAAAAAACCTGAAACCTGTGCGGAAATACTTAACAGGATTATCAATGGAAAAGGTGGACGAAAACGTTCAGCAAAAGACAGAGAACTTCTGAAAAAGATTTTGACACTAATTGTCAAAGAGTTGACTGATATAAACAACCCGGATGAAACTTTACAAAACTTTGAAAAATTTTTCTCAAACCCAACGTCCATTTATCTGTTTTATGACATATTTTCCCAGTCTCAGGCTTTTTTGAGAAAACTAATCAATATTTTTTCCATCAGCCCTTATCTTTCCAGCACAATAATCCGAAACAACAATGTGCTGGATTATATTTATGACCCCAAGTCTTACGATTACAAGTTTGACGAATTGTGCCGACAGTTTTACAGTATAGCCGAACAGGCTGGTGATATAGAATTTGAATACGAAATTATACGTAAAATGCATCAGGAGCTGATATTCAACATTGGTTATGCATATATAAATAAAGATATAAATGTAATTCAACTCATGAAAAATCTTTCAAATCTTGCAAAGGCTGCAATTTGCCTTGCCATAAAACGAGAATTTGAAATTTTAGAAAGCAAATATGGCAAGCCTCTTATTGACAACAAATTCTGCGACTTTCTTATAATTGGAATGGGGAAACTGGGCAGCGAAGAGATGAGCTTTGGCTCTGACCTTGACATTGTTGTCCTATATGAGGGGAAAGGGTTTACAGATGGTGATAAGTCTATCACAAATCAGGAATTTTATTCCAAACTTATTCAGAGAATCATTTCATACTTAAGTACCCAGACAGTATTTGGCTATCTTTATAAAATTGATATGAGATTAAGACCAAGCGGCTCAGCAGGAACACTGGTCACCACACTGGACTCCTTTAAAGATTATCAGGAAAACAAGGCTATGTTGTGGGAAAAGCAAGCTCTTCTTCGTTCTAACGTTATAAATAAGACATCTTCTCTTTCTGAAAGTTTTAAAAAGATAAGGGCAAATGTTCTTTTTGGTAACACTATCACTAAAGAACAGGCAGATGAAATTTATGAAATGAGAATGAGGATTGAAAAAGAAAAAGGCTCCTTGCTTGACAAAAATGATATAAAATCAGGCTATGGAGGACTTACGGATATAGAATTTGCCGTGCAGATGCTTCAGCTCAAACTGGGGTATAAATTTCCTGAAATTAGAAAACCAAATACCCACTCCGTACTGCATCAACTTAAAAATCTTGGACTCATCAAGAATAGAGATTTTTATGCACTTCACAACAGCTACTTATTTTTCAGAAATCTTGAAAATTTAATAAGGGTTTACAAAAACTCGTCTTCTTCCATACTCCCCAATGATACCGATACACTGAACAAATTGAGTACTTTTTTTGGCTACAAACAAAACGGTGCAGAAAAATTGTTAGATGAATTTTTGTCTACCAGAAAAGTAGTAAGGGCAGCATTTAACAGACTCTTCGAAAGATGAAAGAAATAATTTTTATTCTTGATTACAATACATTTAAAAAAAATCTTCTTGAAACAGCCCTTCAATATTCCCCTTTTGCAGATAAAATATGGCTTCGCATCAAAAATATAGATGCAAATGAAATATTTTATTACGCCAAAAATCTGAGGACGTTTTTGCCTGACAAATACCTTATACTCTCAGAAAGGGTTGATATCGCTTCAATGTTGAAATTTAACGCTGTGCATTTAAACAAAGACTGCCATGAGCTTGTGGTATTGAAAAAAAAGTTCAAGTGGCTTGACTTTGGTTATTCCGCTCATAGTACAAATGAAATTTTAAGCATGGAATGTTTTGACTATTTTACATTGAGCCCTTTGTTTGAGACTAAAAAAGACTTCAAGGTAAAGCCAATAGGTGCAGTGGATGTTTCATGGATAAATAAAAACATTTACGCCCTTGGGGGTATTAATCCGGACAACATCGATGAAATAAAAAACAAGGGATACTCCGGAATAGCCGGAATATCCCTTTACAAAACTATCAAAGAGCTAAAGAATTTATTAAATCATCCGTGATAACCAAGTCTTTTTGATATCTCTCTTGCATATTTTTGTGCCACAGGAAGAATTTGATTATTCATTCTGTCATAATCCATTCTGCAGGCTGGCCCCGTAACACTAAGGGCAGCTACAGGCACACCAAGATAATCCTTTACTGGCACGGCAATACATCTCACAGACTCTTCAAATTCTTCATCGTCAAATGCGTAATCCTTTTCAGCCACAACCTTTAAATGTTTTTTAAGTTCTGGCAAAGAAGTTATTGTATTTTCAGTGTATTTTTTCAGTCTTGCTCCCATGTATACTTTATTGATTTCCTCTTCCGAAGCATACGCAAGCTGAATCTTACCGATTGCCGTACAATATGCCGGTGCATCTTTGCCAACCCTTGATACAATCCTCACTGTCTGCTCAGCCTCGACAATATCAAGATAGATAACAGCACCTTCTCTCAAAATTCCTATATAAACAGATTCATTTGTCTCTGCCACAATTTTTTCCATAAATGGCTTGGCCAGTTTCAAAAGCCCAAGTTTGTTAACAAACTTTTGACCGAGATTAAAAATTCCTATCCCAAGTCTGTAATTTTCAGTAAAATTATTCTGCTCAATGTAACCTCTTGACTCAAGTGTTGCAAGTAGTCTAAACACATTGTTCTTATGCAAACCAAGTGTTTTACTGAGCTCGGTAACACCAAACTCTTCTTTTTTTTCAGCAGTTCTAAACACCTCAAAAAGCTGCAATGCATGATATACAGACTGTACCAGCTTTACATTTTGTTTATAAACCATAACTCTTCTCCAACCTTTATTATTAAATAAAATCTTTATAACACACCATATCATCAAAATAGAACGGTGTCAAATTTTTATAACCATAAATTTAAATATTATTGCTGATAATTCATTTTAAACAATATATCAAGAACTTTATGTAAAATTACTGTTATAAACAGACCATATTTAAGAATATATAATCAAATATTTGCTTTTAGAATTTTTATGTATTATAATTAAATAAATTTTTAAAAGGAG
>NZ_JBSQOT010000023.1:0-32247 GCF_055117995.1 Deferrivibrio sp.
AGTATGTGATATGCACCGCTAAAAAGACTTTCATCCGAATTTTCAAAGCCAGAAACTTCTTTGCCTGCAATCGGATGACCCCCTATAAAATTTAAATTGAGGTTTTTTGCCTTTTTGCAGATACTCGATTTTGTGCTGCAGGCATCTGTTACAAATGTCTTTACATTCTTTTTTGCCAAAAAATCAAGAAACTCAAGGGCAGCATTTATAGGAAGACAAATATAAATCAAATCTGGGGCAAATTTTACAAATTCATTTAAATTATCTGTAATCCCTTCAAATATAAATGATTCAGCAGCTTCAGCAATGCAATCCACACTTTTGTCAAATCCGAAAATCTTTATCCCCCTGGAGCTAAAAGCCTTCGCAAGTGACCCGCCAATAAGTCCAAGACCAACGATACCTACAGATTTAAAAAAATTATTTTCTTTATGGGCAGTCAAATATCTATTCCTCTATGTGTTTTTCAACAGTAGCTGCAATAATTTTTACTCTTTTCATCAAAATGTCAAACTCATCCGGAGTAATGGACTGGTCTCCATCACTCATTGCCTCCGAAGGCTTTGGATGCACCTCAATCATCAGGCCATCAGCACCTGCAGCAATCGCAGCCTGAGCCATAGGAAGTATGCAATCCCTTCTTCCTGTGCCATGACTTGGGTCAACCACCACAGGCAAGTGGCACATCCCTTTTATGACTGGCACGGCTGATAAATCGAGAAGATTTCGTGTTTCACTGTCAAAACTTCTAATCCCTCTTTCGCAAAGAATAACATTATAGTTGCCTTCAGAAGCGATATACTCTGCAGCCATGAGAAATTCTTTGATTGTGGCACAAAGCCCCCGTTTCAACATGCAAGGAATTCCTGATTTCCCCACCTCTTTCAGCAATCTGAAATTTTGCATATTCCTGGCGCCAATCTGGATTATATCAGCATATTTGCCCACAAGCTCAATATCTCGCGGGTCCATAAGTTCCGTTATGACAAGCATACCAAACTGGTCAGCAGCTTGTCTCAAATATTTTAACCCCTCTTCACCAAGCCCCTGAAACGCATATGGAGAGGTTCTTGGTTTGAAAGCCCCCCCGCGCAGAATTCTTGCTCCCGAAGCATAAACCCTTGACGCAACATCAAAGAGCATATCTCTATTTTCCACCGAACATGGTCCTGCCATGACGACACTGTGTCTTCCGCCAATTTTTATCCCTTTAATATTCAGTACAGATTCTTCCTTTTTAAATTCGCTGCTTACAAGCTTAAAAGGTTTGAATACCGGCACAACCTTTTCCACACCGGGAAATGAACTCAAAGGCTTATCCCTCAAAACAGATTCATCCCCCACAAGACCTATTACAGTCTTGCCTTCATTTTCATAAATATGCGTTTTAAAGCCGTAAGACTCAAGCTTTTCCACCAAAAACTGCAAATCAGCCTGATTAACATCTTTTTTCAAAACTATTATCATAATTATTTTCCCAAAACCTTTTTCAACTTTTCTATAAAAAAGTTATTTTCACTTTCAGTGCCGATAGATACTCTCACATATTCTGCCAAACCAGGTCCAAGATATCTGACAATAACACCTTCTTTTAAAAGCTCATCAAACACCCTTTTCCCATCACCGACATTAACAAGAATAAAATTGGCCTGAGTAGGAATGTATTTCAGTCCCAAATTGTTAAACTCTTTGTAAAGATAAATTTTGCCTTCTCTGTTTGTTTTTATCGACCTTCTCAGGAAATCCGTATCATCAAGAGCAGCAGTGGCAGCAATTTGTGCAAGCATATTTACATTAAAGGGCTGCCTTACCCTGTTTAACATATCTATCCCTTCTGCATCGCCAATTGCATATCCTACTCTAAATGCCGCCAGACCATACGCCTTTGAAAATGTTCTCATAATGACAAGATTTTTATATTTTTTCAGCAATTTAAGAGAGTCAGGATAATCCCCTGCATCCACATATTCTATATAGGCTTCATCCAGTGCGACGATTATGTCATCTCTGACACTTTCAAGAAAGTCTACCAGCAAATCTTCGCTAAAATATGTACCTGTGGGGTTGTTGGGATTTGCAAGGAAAACAATTCTCGTTTTGTCAGTTACCGCATTCTTTAACCCCTCAAAATCCATTTCAAAACCTTCTTTCATCTTTACCCAGTCACACCTGCTCCCTGCAGCCTGCGCAATAATACCGTAAACTGAAAACGATGGTGCATATGACAAAACTGTCTCCCCATTTTTTACAAAAGTCCTTATCAACAGCTCGATTATTTCGTTTGAGCCAGTCCCAAAAATTAATTCATTTTTCTTCACACCAAGCTTTTCAGCAAGCTTTTCCCTCAGGTAGTAGGCATCGCCCAACGGGTATCTGTTCATTTCATGCAAGTTTTCTATTATAGCCTGTTTTGCTTTTTCAGGAATCCCCAGAGGGTTTTCATTTGAGGCAAGTTTAACAGCCTTTTTTATTCCAAGCTCCCTTTCAAGCTCTTTTATAGGTTTGCCAGGCTGATAAGGTATTAAATCTGCGATATTTTTTCCTGCAAGTTTTTTGTAGTCTATCATTTTTCCCCCTTCGGATATGAACCTAATATTTTAAAAAAAGAAACCTCTTTACTAAATTTGTCAATCGACTCTTTTATCCTGTTATCCTTATAATGTCCATCAATATCCACATAAAAAACATATTCCCATGCCTTCATCTTGGAAGGCCTTGATTCGATTTTGGTCATATTGATTCCATTTTCTGCAAATGATTTCAATGCCTGATAAAGTGAACCAGCCCTATGGGTAACAGAAAATACAAGGGATGTTTTGTCATTGCCGGTAATTTCAGGCTCAAAATTGCCTATTATAAGAAATCTTGTATAGTTATTTGTAAAATCTTCTATACTTTTACTTACTATTTTTAGGCCATAAACAATTTCAGACATTTCAGAGGCAATAGCTGCAGCAGTTTCATCCTTTGAGGCAATCTCAGCGGCTTTGGCGGTTGACTCCACTTCGATTATCGGGACATTGCCTGCCTCACGCAAGAGCCACTTTCTGCACTGAGCTATCGCATGAGGATGAGAATATATTCTTTTTACATCTTCAAGCTTACCTGTTTTGTTCATCAAATGGTGACTCACTTCAAGATAAACTTCACCGCAAATTTTTAAGTTTGAATTCATAAACATATCAAGGGTATGATTTACCACCCCCTCCAGCGAATTTTCAATAGGTATAATACCGTAATCGCACCTTTTTTTCTCAACATCCTCAAAAACTTCCGGGATACTTCTTGACGCCAGCAGTTTTGCCGAAAGTCCAAAATGCTTAATCCCTGCAAGGTGCGTAAAAGTCCCTTCAGGACCAAGATATGCAATTTTTTGAACCTCTTCCAATGAAAGGGACGCTGATATAATTTCCCTGAAAACGCTCTTGAGAGATTCATTAGGAAAAGGCCCCTTATTGATAGATTTCAGCCTCTCATAAATCGCCTTCTCCCTGGATGGCACATACAGCGGCTTATTTTGGGACTGCTTTATTTTGCCAATTTCTATAACGCATTTTGCTCTTTTATTGAGAAGCTCCAGGATGTTATCGTCAATTTGGTCGATTTCCTGTCTCAATTCATCAATACTTTTCATATTCTATCCCTTAAACATTTTGACAACAAATACCAAAAAGTTAAAAATTATTCAACTTTTTTTAATAACTTTACAACTCACTCATCACCCATCACCCATTACCCATCATCATTCACCATTCACCATTCACTATTCACTATTCACGGTTCCTAAATCACCTATTAACCCTATCTCTAAAACACTCTTTTAAAAATCAGCCCTATTTTTTTCTAAATAGCTAAGAATAACATTTGATTAGACTTAACAAAAGATTAGCAAACTATCTACCAAAAACCTGTTATTTATTTTAAATAATTTAATTTATTATTGACTATGAAAAATAATTTATTATTATACGCACAAGATTTAGGACATCCTCCCAATAGTAATAGATTAACTCCCCCAAACTTGCCCCTTTTTTAAGGGGCATTTTATTTTTGCTAACACTTTCAAATATACTATTTAAATATGCCATTTTTCTTTGAAATAACAAAAACTGACATCACCCATTTTTATATAAGAAAATATATTTGACAGGTATTTATAATTGCTAATGCCCCCAAAATGTTGTATGATGATTTTAACAAAAAAAGCAACAATAACAACAAAATGGAGGCAGTTTATGATAGGTGAAATTAGTTTAATTTACAATTTTGGAGGATAATATGCTGGAGGTAATTTTTATGAAAAAAGGTTTTACATTGATTGAGCTGATTATCGTTATAGTAATCATTGGTATCCTTGCCGCAGTAGTAGCGCCTAAATTTGCTAATATTTCAAAGGATGCAAAAATATCTGTCGTTAAAGGTCTTGGTGGAGCAGTTAATGCTGCAAAAGATATTGTAAGGGCTAAATGGCTTATTCAGGATAATCAAAGCAGGTCTTGGGTTGTTGATGGTGATAATATTACTGTTGTTTCTACAGGTTACCCATCTGACAATGCTACAGGCATTGCCTTGGCTGTTGATTTTGATACAGATAAGTTTGATAATGGAACAATATCTAATAATGCTTATTATTTCGCATACAAAGGGACTACAACACCAACAACTGCCACAGAAATTGATTGCGGTGTAATTTACGATGTAAATAATGATAATTCTACAAAAGTGATAATTGGTACTGACGGCTGTAAATAATTTTAAATCCAAGTTTTAAAGCGGCCCTTTTCGGGTCGCTTTTTTATCTTTCCAGAGTCTGCCTTATTTCATCAAGACTCATTTCGATGGGGATTTCAATTATTTTATCTCTCCCCTTTTCACCGCTTAAGATTTTGACAGATGATTTGCTCAATTTAATTTTTTGAAATAAATTTGATTACCTCTTTGTTTGCAGCTCCATCTACCGGAGGGGATGAAACCTTTATTTTCAGGATATTTTCATAGTAATACCCTGCAGCTTCAGTCTTCTTGGCATTAGGCTGGACATGAATCTTAAACTTCATCTGGACGGTTTACAACACCTGTGTCTTGATAGTAAACACTGTTTAGAAGAAGTGTTTGAAGATTCTCTTTTATATTAAATTCAACACATTCGAGCCCTTCATTTATAAAAAACTCCCCTTCCTTTAAATTCATCAAAATATAAAATGATTGATACGGGTCAAAATCTTTGTAAACTGCATTTACAACCTTTGAATCTTTAATGAAAATCTGCCCCGAAGCGGTGCTTGTAAGCACTTCTACTGTTAATTCCCTGCGAAGTCCACACAAAAACTGTATCAACTCACTCATACTTATATTGCTTATTTCGCCTGAGAAAAATTTATCTGAAGCAATATTTTCGGTCTCCCCAAGAATACTTTTATAAATATTTATGAAACTTTCAATCCGTCTGAAAAAGATTTTCGGAAGCTCAACAAATTCAACACCATACCTGTTATTTTCTCTGATATTTTTGATTTTAGCTTTGACATTTTCTATCTTTTTACCGTTTGGCAGTGAAAAACTAACAATAATCCCCTCATTTATGTCAAGGGGATATGATGTCTCGAGAAGTGCTCCATTCACGCTCAAATCAAGAATTGAGCCTGAAAATGTCTTAATGTTTTTGTAATTTATACTGCAGGCAATATTTACCGGTATCCTCTTGCTGCCACGAAGGGAGTATTCTGTGTAGTCCTGCGGATAACTTATATTTATCAGCGATGAATTTGGCTCAAACCCTTTTATAAGACTCGTTTCAAACTCTATAAGTTTATCCTGAAAAGAATAACGAGCCGTAACCTTTTCATAGTAATCAAAAAGTCTGCGAATTTCCTTCCGTGACTCAATAATCAGGTATTGCCCAAGACTCCAACCTACAATATTTGTCCCGTAAAATCTTTTTTTGTCTTCTACAAAAATAAGCTCTGTCCCTACAGCAAATTGTTTAAAAATATTCCCCTTTACAAATTCACTGGATCTTTTTCTCATATAAAGTTTGATGGTCTTGTAAAGGTTGTTTATATCCTCAAACATTTTGCTCATTGTCTTTTCCATCTGAACCAAAAAATAAGGGTCTTCAATAAAGTCTGATTCCACTGCAGGCTGATTTACCGGTGAATCTGCAGGGACCAAATTGGTATTTTCAGCCATCATTGACTCTTTTTCTTCAATATACTGCTCAAAAAAGTTTTCAATATCAGATTTTGAATCAACATTTTTTGCAACCTGGTCAGCATAATATTTAAAAAATCTGGTGACTTGAGAGTTAGGATAAAGCAAAACTATAGGTATTTGCCTGTTTACAGACTCTGTAAAGTTTTCATCTTCAGGCAAAGGTCCAAGTAGATTTATTTTTATGCCCAAAAACTTACCCACCGTCTCCTTGAATTTATCAAAAACATTGTGGGTCTGTGTTTTGGATTTTGCCCTGTTTACAAGGACATCAATCTCTTTATTGATATTTTTTTCCTTGAGCGTCTTAAGCATCCCATATGCATCTTTTATGGATGTAACTTCAGGGATAATTATTAAAATTACGCTGTCAGCAAGTTTAATAAAACTAATCACTTCATCAGAAACACCAGCGCCAGTATCAATAATCAAAAAATCAGATTTGTCTTTTAGTTTACCTATCTCCCCCAAAAGTTTCTTTTTATCTTTTGAACTAAGATTGGCAAGCCTTGCCACCCCTTTACCTGCAGGAATAATCGAAAGGTTTGGTATCTCTTTTTTCTTAAGTAAAATATCGTTAATACTTGTATCATCATTAATAATATCTTCAATCGTCTTTTTAGGCAATTCACCAAACAGCAAATCTGCATTTCCAAGGGCAAGGTCGGCATCAAAAAGAATAGTATTGTACCCTTGCCGGGCAAGACAGATGCTCAAGTTTATACAAAAATTGCTCTTTCCTACCCCTCCCTTACCGCTTGTAACAGCTAATACTTTACAATTTTTACTTTTCATAATAGAATTATAACCTACTTTAAGTAATATTGTAAACATTTTTTAAAAAAGGTGGAATATGCGCATAGGAATAATAGGGGCAACAGGTTATACAGGGTTTGAGCTAATAAAAATATTGAGCAGACACAAAAATGTAAAAATAAGTGCTGTTACAAGTGATACATCTGCCGGCAAAAAAATCAGTGAAATATATCCCTATCTTTCAAATATATGTGAAAATAAGTTGCTTCCCAACAATTTTGAACAGATACAGGAAATTGTGGATGTTGTGTTTTTATGTCTTCCACACGGTGCTTCACAGGAAGCTGCAAAATACTTTTTTGAAAAAGGTAAACTGGTAATAGACCTTAGTGCAGATTTCAGGATAACTGATGCCACATTATACGAATCTGTATATAAAACTAAGCATAACGCTGTTGATGTTTTGGCCAATAGTGTATATGGCATCCCTGAACTATTTGCCGAAAAAATAAAAGGCTCCAAAATGATTGCAAACCCCGGGTGCTATCCTACTTCTGTTATCTTGCCGTTATATCCACTTCTAAAAGATAACCTGATAGAAAAAAACATGATAGTGGCTGACTCAAAATCCGGTGTAAGCGGAGCAGGGAAAACTCCAAGTGCCAAAACGCATTTTTGCGAAACTAACGAAGATTTTAAACCTTATGGAATTTTTTCCCACAGGCATAACCCGGAAATAGATTTTATATTGTCAGATGCCAGCCCCCAGACACATGTAATCTTTACACCTCACCTTCTTCCAGTTAACAGAGGGATTGAAAGCACAATTTACCTGAAAAAAAATTGTAACTTTTCTTTGAAGAATGTTTTGATGGATTTCTATAAAGATTCATTTTTTGTAAGAATAAGAAAAGATGACTCCATACCTTCCATCAAGGATGTGGCAATGACAAATTTTGTAGATATTAATATTTTTGAAAATGGTAAAAATGTTATTATAGTTTCCTGTATAGATAATCTGATAAAGGGCGCAAGCGGTCAGGCGGTACAAAATATGAATATTGCCCTTGGTTTTGATGAAAAAGAAGGGCTTTTGTAAAAAGGGGAAAGATATGGATATAATTAAAAACGGTGGCGTATGCACGCCTCTTGGTTTTAGCTCTGCAGGTATCGCTGCTGACATAAAAGGGAAAAAAAGCACAAAAAAGGATTTGGGTATTCTTATATCCGAAATTCCTTGTACGGTAGCTGCAACATTTACTGAAAACAAGGTAAAGGCTGCACCGGTAATTGTATGCAACGATTTAATAAGCAATAACAATGAGTTTAAAGGGATTATTGTCAACAGTGGCAATGCCAACGCCTGTACAGGTAAACAGGGGATTGAAAATACCTTTAAAATAATCAAACACTACGAAAACGAGTTAAAGCTGCAGGAAAATTTTTTATTGATGGCTTCTACCGGGGTTATTGGTGTTCAGCTTCCTGTGGATAAATTTATAAATAATAGCCTGAATCTCATAAACAGCATAGAAGATTATCATGAAAGCTTCAACGAAGCAATTATGACAACCGATTCTTTCCCTAAAAGTATAGCTGTACTTGTGGAAACTGACAATGGTGCTTACGTAATTGGGGCTTCAGCAAAAGGTGCCGGTATGATTTGTCCATCAATGGCAACAATGCTCTGTTTTATAACAACAGATGCATTGATAGACAAAACAACTCTCAACCTTACACTTCAAAATGCTGTCAAAAACAGTTTTAACAGGATTACCGTTGATGGTGATATGAGCACAAACGATTCTGTTTATATTTTTGCAAACGGGATTAGCGGCATTTCAATAAACAAAGAAAAGGATATCAGACAATTTGAAGAGGCTCTTACCTTTGTCTGTCTCAATCTTGCAAAAATGATAGTAAAAGATGGTGAAGGAGCCACAAAACTTGTAGAAATAGAAGTGAAAAATGCAAAATCTGAAGAGGATGCAAAAAAATGCGCCTTTAAAATTGCAAATTCACCTTTAGTAAAAACTATGTTTTTTGGTGCAGACCCAAACTGGGGAAGATTGCTTGCATCAGTTGGGGCTTCCCTTATAGATATCGATCCGGATAATATAGATGTGTATTTTGACGAGCTCCACTATGTAACAAAATCAGCTATCATAGACACTTCACTTGAAAATAAAGCACATGAGATAATGAAAAAAAACGAATATAAAATCACAATTGACCTTAACATTGGTAACAAATCATTCAATGCATTTAGTTGTGACTTGACATATGATTATGTAAAAATTAATACTGACTACAGGACATAAAATGAAATTTACAGACAAGGTATTTTTTTACGGACAACTGAAATCTGACGGCTTGTTTTTCCCTTTGTACAGGAAATATGTGCTCAACATAGAAAAAGGGTACACTTTTGGCAGCCTGTATGAATACAAAAAAAGACCTGTATTTATCCCTTCAGGTAATAATAAAGTATTTGGAGAAATTATTACACTTTTCAACACAAGAAAAGTATTTTCAATTTTTGACAGCATAGAATATTATCTGAAAAGAATTTTAACGGATGTTTATAGAGAGCCAGGCGGCAAATTAGTAAAAGCAAATATATACATTTTTGAAAATGTAAACAACGAAACATTAATTCCAATTGAGTCCGGCTTGTGGATTAATAAAAAATAAATTCTTAATAGAAGGAGTTTTGAAATATGGATTTTGAAGCGGTAATTGGTCTTGAAGTGCATGTTCAGTTAGCTACTGAGTCAAAAATATTTTGCGGTTGTTCAACAAAATTTGGCTCACAACCAAATTCCAATGTATGCCCGGTTTGTCTCGGGATGCCAGGTGTATTGCCGGTTTTAAATAAAAAGGTAGTAGAATATACGACAAAGGCTGGTCTTGCACTGAATTGCAAGATAAACAGAAAAAGTGTATTTGCCAGAAAAAACTATTTTTACCCTGATTTACCAAAAGGTTATCAAATATCACAATATGAGCTTCCAATTTGCGAACATGGATATATCGAAATCAATATCGATGGCAATGCAAAGAGGATAGGCATTACCAGGATTCATATGGAGGAAGATGCAGGTAAATCTATTCATGGTGAAAACCTTGGTGACCCATCTGCCAGCTTTATCGACCTAAACAGAACAGGAGTACCCCTAATGGAAATAGTCAGTGAGCCTGATTTACGCAGCGGTGAAGAAGCAAAAGAATATCTTCAGAAACTTAAGGCAATCCTTGAATACATAGAAGTTTCAGACTGTAACATGGAAGAAGGTTCATTGAGATGTGACGCAAATATTTCTGTAAGGCCAATAGGTCAAAAGGAATTTGGCACCAAAACCGAAATCAAAAATATGAACTCTTTCAAAAATGTGCAAAAGGCTATCGAGTACGAAATAAAACGTCAGATAAAAGTCATTAAAGATGGTGGCAAAATTGTTCAGGAAACAAGACTCTGGGATCCTGATAAAGGGATAACTATTTCTATGAGGAGCAAAGAGGAGGCTCACGATTACAGATATTTTCCTGATCCTGATCTCGTGCCATTGAAGCTTGATGAAGATTTTATAGAAAATATTAGGAAAACACTGCCAATTTTGCCGGATGAGCTGAAGGAAAAGTTTATAAAAGAATACGAACTCCCGGAATATGACGCAATGGTGCTCACAAGCTCAAAATCTTACGCTGATTACTTTATTGAAGCAGTAAAACATTTTAATAGCCCCAAAAAGATATCAAACTGGATAATGTCAGAGCTGCTTAGAGTTGTAAACGATAAAGACTGCGACATATATGAAGCAGGTATTTTGCCAGAATATCTTGCAGAAATCGTAAAACTTATCGAAGATGGTAAAATCAGCGGAAAGATTGGTAAGGATGTATTTGAAGAAGTAATAAAAACAGGCAAAAAGCCTTCTGTAATTATTGAAGAGAAAGGTCTTGTTCAAATATCCGATTCAAGTGAGCTTGAAAATATTGTTAAAAAGGTCATCGAAAGTTCTCCAAAGGAGGCTGAAAGATTCAAAAACGGAGAAACAAAACTTATGGGATTTTTTGTAGGTCAGATTATGAAGGAAACCAGGGGCAAGGCTAACCCCAAACTTGTAAATGATTTGGTCAACAAACTCTTGTCATAATAATAGAGGTGAAGTTATGTTAAACAAAATCGATCACATTGGCATTGCCGTAAAAAGCCTTGATGAAGCAGTATCTTTTTATGAAACAATGGGAATAAAGCCGTACCATTATGAAGAGGTTGACAGCCAAAAAGTAAAGGTTGCATTTATAAAAGTGGGTGAAAGCAATATCGAGCTGCTTGAGCCTACTTCTGAGGAAAGCCCTATTTTCAAATATATTGAAAAAAAGGGGGAAGGGATTCATCATATATGTTACGACGTTGAGGATGTAGACAAAGCGCTTGAAACACTTAAGAATGATGGTTTTAAATTGATAAATGAGAAGCCCATGAAAGGGGCTCATCATAAAATTGTTGCTTTTGTCCACCCAAAGTCAACAAATGGAGTACTTACCGAACTTTCAATGGACGAGAAGTGATGAAAATTTTGTTGCATCAATGTTGTGGGCCATGCTCAATTTTCCCGATCGAAGTTTTGGGTGAAAAAAATTTTGAAATAACTGCATATTTTTTCAATCCCAATATTCACCCTATACACGAATTTTATATGAGGTTAAACGGAGCAATTGATGTAGCCAAATATTATGACATCAATATTATTGTTTCAGAAAATTACGGGCTTGAATATTTTCTTGACAAAGAATTTTATGAGAAATCTAAAAGATGTTCTTTTTGTTATGATTTTAGGATTGAAGCCACAGCAAAACTAGCTTCTGAAATGGGATTTGACTTTTTCACCACTTCCCTTCTGTATAGCAAGTACCAAAATCACAATGAAATCACCGATTTGTGTGAAAAATATTCAAATAAATATAATGTAAATTTTTATTACTATGATTTTCGTGAGGGGTGGAAAAGAGGGATAGAAAAATCCAAAGAAATTGAAATCTACAGACAACAGTATTGCGGTTGCATTTTCAGCGAAGAGGAAAGATACAAAAAACAGTTGAAAAATCAATTGAGCAACAGAATAAGCTCTTTAAATAATGCGGAGGCGGTATGAATTTCGGAATAGGTAAGATACTTATAATATTTGGAATAATACTTATAATCTCCGGAATACTTTTCATTGCAGGTGAGAAAATAGGTCTTGGAAAGCTCTTTGGAGACATCTATTTTAAAAGAGGGAATTTTAGCTTTTATTTTCCAATAACCACATCAATAATAATAAGTATAATATTAACTATCTTGCTGAATATATTTTTCCGGAAATAAAAAATCCGCCCCTTTTTTGAGGCGGATGTATTTTTTAATCAGACTTTAAAAATGTTTCAATTAAGCTTTTGAAACATTAGCTGCTTGTGGTCCTTTTGGTCCTTCTACTACTTCAAATTTTACCTTATCACCTTCTTTTAAAGACTTGAAGCCTTCCATTGTGATAGCAGAGTAATGTACAAATACATCCTCTCCTGTTGAACTAGTGATGAAACCATAACCTTTTGAATCGTTGAACCACTTAACGGTACCTGTGTTACTCATCTTAATTCACCTCATTTTTTTACTGAAGCATTCGCTTCACCAATGAGATTATCACTATTAAAAAAATATGTCAAACAATATTAAAATAAAATACTTTTTTATTTAATTTTTTTCATAAAAATATATTTTAGGAATTCAAGGAGGTGCTTAAATGAAAATCTCTTTTGTGGGTTTTGGAAAAATCGGCTCTGCCATGGCAGAAAATCTTAATAGATATTATGAGGTAACAGGATTTAATCGCAACATTGATAAAGTTAAAAATGTTTCAAAAATAGCCAGAAGTCTGAAAGAAGTGTCTGAAAACGACATAGTTATTTTAAATCTTTCAGACAGTTTGGCAGTAGGTGAAGTGCTATTTGGAGAAGGTGGACTTGCAAGTCACAATTTATCCAGTAAAATAGTCATTGATACCACCACCAACCATTTTGAAAAGGTAATTGAATTTCATGAAAAACTTACAAATATGAATTGCTCATATGTGGAGGCTCCGGTAATAGGAAGCGTAATACCGGCACTCAACGGGCAGCTTACAGTTTTAGCTTCATGCGAAAGGGGAGTTTTTGAAAATGTTAAAGATATTCTAATGTGTATCGGTAAAAAGGTGATTCATTATACTGAAAAGGGGCTTGCAACAAAATTGAAACTTTTAAATAACCTGGTACTTTCAAATTTTATGTTTGCTATTGCAGAAGCCACATCTTTCGGAGAAAAAATAGGACTTGATAAAACAAAGATTATAGAAGTACTTGAAAATGGTGCAGGCAATTCGGTAGTTCTTAACGCAAAAAAAGGGAAGCTGCTTAATGAAGATTTTGATGCACATTTTGATGTAAAAACTTTGCTGAAAGATTTGAATTATGTACAGGAGTTATTTGAAAAAAACAATCTCCCGCTTCTAAGTAACTGCACCAAAAATATTTACTCCATTGCTTCAAATATGGGTTACTCTGACAAAGATTTCAGTGGAATATATAGCTTCTTGAAAAAAATAAAGGGCGACTGAAAAAGCCGCCCTGAAAATTTATTTTCCAGCCACTATTGCTTCCAAATCTTCTTCAACTGAACCAATTGGTTTTATATCAAAATTTTCAACCAGTACTTTTGCAACATTTGGTGATAAAAATGCAGGAAGAACCGGTCCAAGCCTGATGCCTTTAACACCTAAATATAAAAGTGCCAAAAGTACACAAACTGCCTTTTGCTCATACCATGCAATATCATAGGAGATTGGCAACTGATTGATATCTTCAAGCCCCAAAACTTCCTTAAGCTTAAGGGCAATATAAGCAAGTGAGTATGAGTCATTGCACTGACCGGCATCAAGCACTCTTGGAATACCACCGATATCTCCAAGTTCAAGCATATTGTACCTATATTTTGCACAGCCAGCAGTCAATATTACATGATCTTTAGGAAGTCTTTTGGCAAGCTCTGTATAATATTCCCTTTCCTTTAATCTTCCATCGCATCCTGCCATAACTACAAATCTCTTGATGGCTCCGCTTTGAACAGCTTCTATTACTTTATCTGCAAGGCTCAATACCTGATTGTGTGCAAAACCTATAACAATCTTTTTCCCTTCTGTTGGTGTAAGGCCGCCTAAGTCCTTAGCCATTTTTATAAGTGGTGAAAAATCTTTCATTTTTCCTTGCGGAGCATTTGGAATATGTTTTACTCCAGGCCATCCGACAAGTCCTGTGGTAAATATTCTATCCTTGTACTCATCCTTTGGAGGAACAATACAGTTTGTGGTAAAAAGAATAGGCCCATTAAAAAGAGGGAATTCTTTTGTCTGATTAAACCACGCAGTCCCAAAATTCCCTGCCAAATGCTTATACTTTTTAAACTCGGGATAAGCATGAGCTGGTAACATCTCACCATGTGTATAAACTTTTACACCTGTTCCCTCTGTCTGGATTAAAAGCTCTTCCAAGTCCAAAAGATCATGACCACTCACAAGAATACCAGGCCCTTCGTAAAGTCCTGTGTAAACTTCAGTAATTTCAGGGTTACCATATTTTGTGGTATTTGCCTCATCAAGAAGTGCCATTGTTTTTACGGCAATCTCACCGGTTTTTAAAGTAAGAGAAATAAGCTCATCAGCTGTGATATCTTTCCTCAAAGTTTCTGCCAAAGCTTTTTCGACAAACTCAGTGATTTCGCTGTTTTTGTATTTTAATACGTAAGCATGATCAGCATAAGCTGCAACCCCTTTAAGTCCGTAAATAATGAGTTCTTTCAATGACCTTATATCTTCATTTTCTTCAGACATAACACCAACTGCAGTGCCTTTAGCCAGAAAATCCTCTTTTGTAGGGCTTGATTTCCATGTAACTGCATCAGGTGCATTTGACAAATCTCCAACTTTTGACTTCAAATCATCTCTCAGGCTCAGTGCTTTTTTGTTATACTCAACAAACCTTTCCGGGTCAAAGTTAACATTTGTGATTGTGGCAAACAACCCTTCAAGCACAAACAGGTCTGCCTCTTCGGTATCAATACCTTTCTCTCTTGCCTTGATTGCTACATAAGAAAGCCCCTTTAAAGTATAAACAAGGCAATCCTGCAATGTGGCCACCTCATCATTTTTGCCACACACCCCCTTAATATTACATCCTACACCCTTTGATGCTTCTGAACATTGATAACAAAACATACTCATGTTTACCTCCTGCTTTTAATGTTGTAACTAACATACAATTATTAAAAAAAATTGTTTTGACATATATCAAAAAAAGATAATTTTCTTGAATATGTATATAAGTTTTTTATAATGCTGCGATGAACAGTGTCAGTGCTCTTGTTTCCGGATTTTCATTGGGTTTATCTCTAATATTGGCAATAGGTGCTCAAAATGCATTTGTCATAAAATATGGAATCTTGAACAGATATATTTTCACAATTTGCTTTATCTGTTCTCTTTCAGATGCAGTTTTAATATTTTTGGGCGTATCAGGTTTCGGTATAATTATAAAACAGTATCACTCCATTATTATTGTAGCCAAATATTTTGGAATAATTTTCCTTGCATACTATGGAGCTTTAAATATTTACTCTGCATTTGCCAAAAGTCACTCAGTTGAGTTCAATAAAAACAATCAGGAGTCTTATAAAAAAGTCATACTTACCTGTCTTGGATTTACCTGGCTTAATCCTCATGTTTATCTGGATACCGTATTTCTTCTTGGCTCAATCTCAGTACAATTTAAACAATACAAATATCATTTTGCTTTAGGTGCAATGCTTGCCTCTCTTTCATTCTTTTTCTCCCTTGGTTATCTTGCAAGATTAATTGCACCGATTTTCAAAAACGCATTGTCATGGAAAACTTTTGAAATATTGATAGCCGGTATTATGTTTTACATCGCATATAAAATCTACAAAATTTAAAAATTGAGGCCTAAAAGGCCTCAAAAAGTAAAAAAATATATAAAAACCTACTCTGGGGGAAGTATGGAAAACTTTTATAGATTTGCAATAAACGTTTGGCAAAACGGAGAGAGAGGGATTTGAACCCTCGGTACACCTTTTGGGCGTACACTCGCTTAGCAGGCGAGCGCCTTCGACCATACTCGGCCATCTCTCCAAAAAAATATGGCGGAGGGAGTAGGATTCGAACCCACGGTAGGGGGCTACCCTACAACGGTTTTCAAGACCGCCGCCTTAAGCCAGACTCGGCCATCCCTCCGCTAATTTCTGGGGAATGATTATATAATATAAATTACTTCACATTTCAAGTACTTTTTAACAAAAATTTACATTTAAAGTCTTACTGTTTTTCTTCCGGTTTTAAAACATAAATCGCTGACTTATTTTTCAAAAGCATTTCAGCTGCCATCAAAATCTCTTTTTTATCAACATGCTTTAGAAGGTCGATATACTTATCCATAAAATCGTAACCAAGCCCCAATATCTCAAAAAATGAAGAATACCAGGCTATTTTTGAATTTGTCTGAGATTCGATTAAGATACGTCCGATAACGTAATTTTTAACATTTTCAATTCTCTTATCGTCAACATCTTTTTCAATCGTATTTAGAAGCCCCTTCATCGTTTTGAGACTGTCATCCACATTGGAATAGTCAAGCCCTATGTAGGCAACCCATCTTGCATTGCATATCCTCGAAGGGTAAAATGAGCCTACAGAATATGCGTATCCTTTTTCCTTTCTAAGTTTTTCAAAATACATCGAACTCATCCCACCACCCATCAAGTCGGATAAAACTTTAAGTGGGATATACTCACTCTGAGAAGCACCCGGCGCATCTATTCCCAAAAATAGTTTTGCCTGCTTTATTTTGTCATCAGTTTCTTCCAGAAATCTGTCTTCATCAATTTGAGAACCTGAGCAATCAATTTTTATTTTCTCCCCTTTTGGAATAAGTGAAAATATTTTTCTGAGCTGCTCAATATCCTTGTCTGTAAACTTACCGGCGATACTTATTACAGCATCTGCGCCATTAATGTTTTTTTCATAGTAAGCCTTCAAGTCATCAAATTCTATTTTTTCTACCGATTCTTTTGTGCCAATACTGTCCATAGCATAGACAAAATCTTTATATGCAAGCTTGTTAAACCCTTTCATAGCAAGACTGTTGGGATTATCCTTGATACTTTCAATAGCACTTAAAACAAGTTTTTTCTGTACCATAAATATATTTTTATCAAACTTAGGTGCCGCAATAAATTCTTTCAAATCATCAATAATATACTTAAAATTATCGTACGGCACTGAAACAGAAAGCTCAAGGTAATCATTCGTTATTGAAGCGCCAATCGAACCGCCATAAAATTCTATTTTATCAAGCAATTTACTGCTTTTAACCCAAACAGATGAAAAAAGATTACCTATCCCATTATTATGAACTGTTTCCCTGAACAACCCACCTTTTACAAACATCACTATTGATATCGTTTCAGTATATTCACGAGGAATCTCTACAAATTTTGCACCGTTATCAAGCATACTCACCTCACTGGCATACAAACTGCTGACAAAAAAAAGTACTGCAAATATAATCTTTCTCATTTCACATCCCTGACTGTATAAACATATTTTTAAAACTTATACAAATGAGATAAAAGAAATATTTAAAGGTTCAATCCAAAATTGACACTCTTCTGCCCGAAATTCTCAATTTATCTTCAACAAAAAGTTTAACCGCCATCGGATAAATTTTATGTTCTTGCTTCAGTATCCGCTCAGAAAGTGATTCGACAGTATCGTCGTCTTTTATATCCACAACCGCCTGTAAAACTATCGGTCCGTTATCAACTTTTGCATCAACAAAATGAACAGTACAACCGGTAAACTTCACACCGTATTCAAGAGCCTGTTTTTGAGCATTTAAGCCTGGAAAACTTGGCAAAAGGGATGGATGTATATTCAATATTCTGTTTTCAAAAGCATTTACAAATTCCTCGCTTATTATTCTCATAAAACCGGCAAGACAAATCAAATCAACTTTAAAGCTTTTAAGAATTTCAATAAGCTTTCTGTCAAAATTTATCCTTGAAGCAAACTCCTTAGGGTTCACAAAAACCGCATTAAGACCATTTTCCTCTGCAAATTTTAACCCTTTTGCATCAACTTTATCACTTATTACCACGGATATTTCAGCATTTTCTATGAAACCCGATTTAATAGCCTGGTAAATTGCCTGAAAATTGCTCCCCCTGCCGCTCAGTAAAACCCCTATCTTTTTCAAAAGTCAACCCCTTTAACAATAACACTTTCACCTTTGTATATATCACCAATCCTATATAAATTACCGTCTTCACCAAGCATTTTATCTGCATCCTCAGGACTTAATATCATTATATACCCTATCCCCATGTTAAAAACACGGTATAATTCTCTCTCATCAATCAGTCCAAAAGATTTAAGATAACTGTAGTGCAGGCAGTCAGGTATCATTTCTGGAAATATTCGTGCAGACAAACCTTCCGGCAAAACCCTTGGAATATTTTCATAAAATCCGCCGCCAGTAATATGAACCATAGCTTTTATTGAATACCCTTTTTCAAGAAAACCCAAAATATCTTTCACATAAATTCTTGTTGGGGTTAAAAGAAGCTTGTTCAAACTTATGTTCCCTTCGACAACCTCATCCCCTTTCATTGAAAGTTTTTCAAAGAAAATTTTTCTTAGAAGGGAATACCCATTACTGTGAAAACCTGAAGAAGGGAGTCCCAATATCACATCACCTTCTTTGACATTCTGACCATTTATAATCTTTGGTTTATCGACAATTCCAACAGCAAAACCTGCCAAATCAAAATCCCCTTCTTTGTACATCCCGGGCATTTCTGCAGTCTCCCCTCCAAGCAGTGAAGCACCTGCCTGTTTGCAACCTTCGACAATCCCTTCAAGTATTTTTACGGAATTTTCTGCACTTAACTTCCCTGTAGCGATATAGTCCAAAAAAAACAGAGGCTTTGCCCCTGTCACTATCAAATCATTTACACACATGGCCACAAGGTCAATTCCAACAGTATTTAGTATCCCCGATTCAATTGCAACCTTCAGTTTTGTACCAACACCGTCGGTGGAAGAAACAAGCATAGGGGACTGCATATTCTTTGCAGCCGAAATATCGTAAAAACCAGCAAATCCTCCTATCCCTTCCGGGACATTTTCATCAAAAGTCGATGCAACAATATTTTTTATTTTATTGACAAAAAGGTTACCCTCATCAATATTTACACCAGCATCATTGTATCTTATCTTCTCTCTCATATATTATTCGCCTTTTTTAAGCTTTTCTATCTCTTCCACAATAAGTTTTTCAGCCATATCTGGCACTATCTCCCAGATAACTTTTTCAAGATTTTTAGAGAGGACTTCCCTTACTGTATCTCTTATAAAATCAAGGTCTATAGCTTCTTCAATAACCGCTTTTACAGCTTCTCTGTCCAATCCTTCAGGCACAGTTGACGAGTCTGCTTCACTAACTTCTTCTGAAACAACATCGGGTTGTTCTTCAATCTCATCCTCTTTCAACAATTCTTCTTTTATCTCATCACTTTCAACTTCATCAACAGTAATTTCTTGAGCCACATCAGTACCGTCAACCTCACTTTCCACCTTTTCTGCTGCCAAATCCTCTTCGTCCATAAGGAGTTTATCAATATCACTTTCTTCACTTACCTCTTCAAGCTCGCCAAATATATCCTCATCATCAATTTCGGACTCTTCGGGCTTTATTTCTTCAGTATCCTTCAAATCTTCATCAGATTCTTCAACGATGTCCGTTAAAATATCTTCGGATAATTCAGTTTCTTCAATCTTTTCCATAGGTTCAAAATCTTGTTCGAACCCTTTTTTATCATCTACAGCAGTTTCAAAAATATCTTCAAAATCATCTTTTTCTATATTTAACTCTTCACTTTCCTGTAAAGATTCCTCCGGTTTTTCTTCAATCTCAGAAAATGCCTCTTCAAGTTCCAAATCAAGCTTTTCATCTGCCTCACTTTCTTCAGGAATCTTTTCATCTGATTCAGTCTCAGAAATCACATCTTCCTCAGATTTAGAAATTTCTTCATCACCCAGAATATCATTAAAATCTTCAAATTTATTCTCTTCAGAATCTTTTTCATCGGTATCTATAGATGCAAGCAACTCTTCAACAGCCTCATCCTTTTCTGCTTCTTTTTCAGCCGGCACCTCTTGAATCTGGTCTGTGGAAACCATGCTAAATTTATCAAGTTTTTCATCCAGGAGAGATGAATTAAAAGGCTTTACAATAAAATCATCCGCATTGGTTGCGCTTAAATTACCTTCGCTAAAATGATCAAATGCCCCTACAAGCAAAACAACCGAAGCACCTATTTCTGACTTTATTTTAGAAACAAACTCATCCAGCTTTATTCCTTCAAGCTTATTATCAAGAAGCACAATATCCGGAGAAAACGTCCTTAATTTATTTTCCGCATCCTCAGCCGTAAATACTTTTTCCACTTCATACTTTTCCTCGTCCACAGACAAATCTATTACCCTGTGGATTGTCATACTATCATCGATTAGAAGGACTTTCTTCTTCATAGTCTACCTCTGTTATTTTTTCAAAATCTATAAGGTAATATATTATACCATTATATTTCACCATTCCCTTAATAAACTCTATCACAAAAATATCTTTTTCAAAAGGGAATACTTCTCCTATTTCGGAAACTTCAATAACTTTTTCCACAATCATTGCTACAATATCGTCATCACGACCTAAAAATATTACCTCTTCAGACTCTGAGCCGGTATTTAAAAGTTTCTGAAAATTAACAGATTTAATCTCCCTTAAATCATCTTCAACATCCGATTTGGAGGCTACATGCAGTACATATTTTACTTCCACTATAAAGTGAAAATCCCCTTGTTTAAATTTAAGCCCTTTCAAAAATAACCTCTCTAATCTTCTCTTTTATTTTATCTTCATTTAGCGGTTTTATAAGAAAATCATTTGCTCCAAGCTCATATGCTTTATTTTTATGCTTTTCCGTTGCTCTGGAAGTTAGAACAAAAATTGGTGTTGAATGGTCGAGGTAGTAATTTCTTATTTTATCTATTAACTCATATCCATTAACCACAGGCATCTCTAAATCGGTAATAATGAGATCATATTTTCTTTTTTCCAGTTTTTCCAGTGCATTTGCCCCATCATACGCTTCATCTACAACACAATTTATATCAACAATTATTGAACTGAGAAATTTTCTTATACTGATAGAGTCATCTACAATCAAAACACTATTCGGAATATATGTTTTTTCTTCCTTTTTAGCCTCTGAAACCTTAGAGCTTGCGTATTTCAATGTGTCTCCTGATTTTGATTCAATAAGGCGTATCGGTTCTACAATTAGCCTTACTTCTCCGCCAGGGCTTATTGTAGCACCAGTGTAATGTTTCAACCCTTCAACCAGCTTTCCAAGTTTTTTTGTAACAGCAGTTTCTCTTCCTACAATCTCATCAACCGTAATTATGTAGGGTTTCTTCCCACCCTCAACAACTACCCCTACACCATCTTCTCTAAATTCTGCACTATGCACCTGCTTTAGTAAAACGCCAAGATCATGGATTTCATAAATATCATCTCTAATCTTATAAAAATAGTGCTCACCTATTTTTTTTACATTTTCTGTTTTTATATTAAATGATTCATAGACTGAAATAATCGGTATAGAAAAAACCTGAGAATTTTCCTTAAGCAAAAGATAATCAGCTATAAGAAGTGTTACAGGAACACTCAGCTGAACACATAGCCCTTTGCCTTCACTGTTTATAATAGAAATATTCCCTCCAAGATTTTCAACCTGCCTTTTCACTACATCAAGTCCCACTCCACGCCCGGAAATTTCAGATGCTTCTTTTTTTGTGGAAAAACCAGGTAAAAATATATAGTCAAGAAGTCTGTCTGCTCTTATACTTCTTGCCTCATATTCTGAAAGCATCCCTTTTTCTACCACTTTTTCTCTAATCAAATTTATATCAAGGCCCCTTCCATCATCTTCTATTTCCAGAATTACATAGCTTCCTTCACGTTTGCCTCTAAGAGAAATTACACCTTCCTCACTTTTACCTTTCTGCTTCCTGACTTCACTATCCTCAATCCCGTGAGAGATGGCATTTCTGACAAGGTGAATAAATGATTCGGTCAGTGCATCAATCAGCGTTTTATCCAGCTCAACTTTTTCCCCGCTTATCTGAACCTTTACCTTTTTATTTTCAGCAATTGCGGCACTCCTTGCTGCCCTTGATGCTGCGTTGAAAAGTCTATCAATAGGCACCAGTCTCATGGAAGTAAGACCTTTTTGAATGCCATCAGTAACTCTGTTTATATATCCAATCTCCTCACCAAAAAATTCAAAATTTTTGAAAATATCACCAATAATCATTACAATATCATTGCCAATCTCCTGCAACCTTCTGGAGAGAATATTGAAATGATCGTATCTATCAAATTCCCCTTCTGAAAACCCGTCAAGAAGTTCTTCAGAATAGCCTTTCGAAAGCTCCTGGTCTGAAAATAGGGTGTATGAATATTTATCTTCAAACTCCCTTATAAGGTGTATTAACCTATTTTTTGTATATTCAAGGTTCAAACTTAAATCCTGAATCGCTTTAACACGCTCAAGCTGTCTGTTTTTATTGGTAATAAGCTCACCTGCAAGATTTAGAAGACTATCTATTTTATTGAGCTTTACTCTGATATAACTGTCAAAACTTTGTTCACCAATATTAGAAAACTTTTCATCTGCCATTTCAAGGACTTCAACTCTTGTTGGTTTTGGCCTGAAAGACTTTTTTGGAGGTTCAAAATCTACACTGTTTTTATCATTCAAGTCACTAACGTTACTGCTTTTTATCAATTCTATTTCTTTCAAAAACTCCTCATAAACTGTATGTCCAAGGTCGTCCTTTTTAGTTTTAATCTCTCGTTCAAACTTTTCAAACAAATTAATTAAAGAGGTAATTATCCCCTCATTTATCTTTCTGTTTCCGGTACGAAACTCATCAAGAAAGTCTTCCAATTTGTGAGCAACATCGGAAGTATTGATAAATCCGACCATGGCAGCCGAGCCTTTGATTGTATGAGTACTGCGAAACATTTCATCAATAATTGACCAGTTTTCAGGAGACTTTTCAAGCACAATGAGACCATTTAAAATGGTCTCAAAGTGCTCTTCACTTTCCATCAAGAAAAATTCTACCAATTCCTGTTTATTAATTTTTGCCATCTTTAAACTCTGAATTTATCAACCGCTTCCTTAAACATTTCAGCCAGTTGTGAAAGTGTAGCTACAATCATATTTGTCTGCTTAACACCTTCAACGGTACTTTCAGCAATCTCCCTTACTTTTTCGATTGAAACTGCTACATTGTTTGCCTCTTCAGCCTGTTTAATAACCTCAAGGGAAATTTCACGTATAGAATCTCTCGCATTTAAAAGTGCTTCGTTAATTTCCCTGAGAGAAGCACCCGCTTTTTCTGCCAAGTCAGAACTTTGCTCAATATTCACAGTACTTTCTTCAACAAGCTTTACAGTTTCAGAAGTTTCAATCTGAATAGATTTAATAAGCTCTGCAATCTCCTTGGTCGCTTTTGTACTTCTTTCAGCAAGCTTTCTGATTTCATCAGCAACAACCGCAAAACCATGTCCATATTCGCCTGCCCTTGCAGCCTCAATTGCTGCATTCAGAGCCAAAAGGTTTGTCTGATTGGAAATTTCACTAATAACATTTGTAATATCGCCAATCTCAAGAGATCTCTCACCAAGGCTTTTTACCTTTTTAGATGCAAGCTGCGAATATCTTTTAACATTAAGCATTGCATCAACGGTATCATCAAGCATTTTCAAGCCCTTTTCAGCAACATCAGAGGCTTTGTTGGTAATCTCAACAGTTTCCTCAGACTTCATTGCTGAACTTTGACTGTTTTTCTTAAAAATATTGATTACTTCATATGTCTTATTAAGCTCCTCAATCTGAATGTTCGCGCCTTCACTTGTCTTTTCAGCTGCAAGAAGTAGCTTTTCAGTAGCATCCACTATCGAATCACCGGCACTTTTAATATCATTAATCAACTCTCTGATATTTCCTGTCATCATATTAAATGCATCAGCTACCGCACCAAGTTCATCCGCAGTAACCTCAGCTTCTACGGTAAGGTTACCTTCTGCCGCTTCGGAAACAACATCCATAAGATTGATAGCCTGATTCTGAAGCCTTTTTCTGTTCTCTTCAGTTTGAATATAACCAGATATTCTTTCCAGCATTTCATTAAAACCCTCAGCGAGGCTACCTAATTCGTCAGAAGTTTTTGAGGTAACACGAATATCATATTCCCCTTCCATAACTCTTTGCATTGCACCATTAAGCTCGACAACCGGAGAAAGGGTCCTTCTCATAAGTATCAACGTTACAAGGAAAACCAACATGGCAAGGACTGCAGTAATTCCCATAGAAAAAAGACCGCCACGCTGAATGCTTGCAAGTTTGTAGTTTTTGTTTTTAAACATCCCCACATAAAACTCTGTATGCTTAAATCTGAACTTACCAAAAGATGCAAGAAACGGTTTATTTTCAATTGTGACTTCTTTTTCAATAAACTTATCTACCTTAAGCTGATTTTTTATATCGTTAAACAGTGTAGTAAATTCCGGTTTTTTCTCGTATAGCATCCTGTCTCCAAAAAGAGGGTTTAATACAATGTTGCCATCTGCGTCATAAACAGTTGTAAAACCGTAATTTATAAGTCCCTCTTCTTTTGAGTGGCAGTTTGCGCATGCCCTTTGTGCCTCATGAAACTTCATTTTAGTAAACTCACTGTTTGCAAAACCAAGAAGATAGTTTCCGTCTACAACAGCTACAAGCGCACCGTAAATCCCATTCTCGTCACCTACCGGAGAGTAATAAACAACAAAGGGATTTTCCTTTGTAAGATAAGATTCAACGTAATATTCATTTAATTTTAAATCTTCAAAATATATAATCTCATCAAGTGCCGGCAGCGTTATCTCTTTATTTGAAGCCTGACCAATTATATTATACTTGCTGTCAACAAGATATACACCACTAATATCGGTATATGTCTTCAAAAATCTTTCCATCTCCGTATTTATTAAATCTGTTTTGACTCTATTTTGAAGAGCAGACTTTAGCAGCGGAGAAATGGTGAAGGTCCTTATAATACTTCCAACCTCTCTGTCCTTATTCTCAATCCTTTCAAAAGTAAGATCAACCCTTGTAGTCAAATCTTCTGAAATGTTCTTTATTTCAGTTTTTACAGAGTTTAAGTAAATTACATAAGTTGCAGCAAAAGAAACCACTGCGATTACCACAAGTACAAGCAAAATAACCTTTGTCAACAAACTGAACTTTACTCCCTTTTTAGCCATAAACAAACCTCACTTAATTTTATAATCAAGATATATTTTTTTTAAATCAAGGACACCAATCTCTTCCCCTTCAATATCAATATATTCGAGATAAAAAGGTTCGGCCCTTTTCGGAGAATCAATAAATTGTTCTTTTGTAACCTCTACAATGTTTGATGCTTCGTCAACAAAAATACCAATCAGCTCACCTTCAACATTTACTATAACAATCCGACTAAGAATAGTTTTCTTAACCTCGCTAATTTTGAATTTTTCTCTCAAATCAATAACTACAACAATTTCTCCTCTCAAATTCAAAACACCCAAAATATTATAATCAGCTCCAGGTATATTTGTAATTGAGACAAGAGGGGCGAGCTCCCTTACACTTTCCATTTCAATAAAAAATCTTAAGTTGCCTATTTTACAATCAACAAACTTTCTTAAACCTTCAGGCTTCTCTACTACCGGCAACCCTTTTGCTTTTTTCAGTAAAATCTCTTTTATCACTTAACAAACCTCTTTACGGTATTAATGAGGTCATCAATCTGAAAAGGCTTGACAATATAATCATCAGCTCCCTGCTTTTTACCCCAAAACTTATCACTTTCCTGCCCCTTCGATGTAACAAGGATTACAGGTATGTCTTTAGTAAAATCGCTTTTTTTAATCTCCCTGCATATTTGATAGCCGTTTTTACCTGGCATTACTACATCAAGGAGAATAAGATCAAACTTTTCACTATCAAGCATCTTCATAGCTGCTTCACCGTCAGCAACTGAGGAAACACTGTAACCTTCGGCCTCAAGCGCTTTCTTGATTATCTCTCTCTCGGTAAGACTGTCGTCTACAACCAATATCTTAGCCATATTTACCCCCTAAATTTTAAATTTTTAAATATCCTGTCAGAATCAACGTTCCTATTGTGTTTTTTACATATTGTCTGTTGCTGCCAAAAAACCTCAGTATATCTCTGACACATCTTTTACCGTCACAAAGCTCAAAAACCCTCGATTCAAAAGACTTCAACCCATCAGCAGAACTATCGTTTTTCATAGGTACCAGACCTTCGTCAAATACAACTTTATTAATTTCAATTCTCTCCTCTTTGAAGTCAGAAATCATTTTATTTAAATCTTCATAGGAAATCCAATTTTTGCTTTTAAATGCTTCGCTAACTTCTACCAGATCAACATAATACCTGTTGTCTTTTAGCTCAATCGCTTCAACAAGCATATTGGCAACGTAAAAAATAAAACACCTTTTCAACAGGCTATCTTCAAAGCCAAGACTTCTTATCTGAGAGTACAAGGAAACAAAATCATCAACTTCCAGAAGGCATGTGCCCGTTATATCCTGAAGAAGCTCAAACAAATCTTCTATCCTATTGTCCCCTTTGTAGCAATATGTTATATAGCCACCTGAAATCAAAAAATGGTAATCACACTCATTATTAAAAACAGTAAGCTCTCCATCAAATTTTGACATGATGTCCGTTATCTTATCTATTGTAATTGACTCACCTTTTATATCGCTTATCATATAACCTGTTTCAAATTTTAGATACTTTTCTATCGATTTTCTCAAAGTGGGCAACACATCCTTTTCAACTTTTGCAATTATCTCTTCAACAACTGAAACAGATGTATAAGTTTCACTTTTCTCATTCTTTTGACTGTTTTCCTCGTCGCCGTATGAAGCCAAGCCTTTTTTGTCCTCAATATCAAGAAGGGCATCAATCTCACTTTCGCCACCAGGGCCATTGTCACATTTATTAAGCACCTGATTTACCTTTTCCACAAGCTCATCAGGTTGAAATGGCTTTGCAATATAGTCAATGCACTTGAATTTCTCTATAAATTTATCTCCAACATCCTCAGCTTTACTTGTGATAAGCAAGACCGGTAACTCTTTCAAACCATAATCTTCTCTCAATACTTTACAAAACTGAAATCCGTTCATTTTAGGCATTATGAAATCAAGAAGAATCAAATCGGGGGAAAACTCTTTTACGAGCCGCAACCCCTCTTCGCCGTTATCTGCAAGTTTTAACTCATATTCATCTGTGCTAAAAATCATCTTAAAAAGTCTGTGCATTGTAGGGCTATCATCTACTGCAAGAATTTTAATCATTTTAAAACTCCCAAATCAAAATTTTATATATCTTTTCAATAACTCTTAACTTAAAACAAAATATCAAACTGTTAACTTTAGTCCAATACATTTTACCATATTAAACACTAATTTCAAATAAAATATTTAAACACACCCATTCCTGCATTTTTTTTCGATAAAATCTTTCACCGGGGGAGGCACAAGCTCGCATACATCTCCGCCAAGCATCGCAATCTCCCTGATCATACTTGAGCTTAAAAATATATATTTTTTATTGGGCATCAAAAATACAGTTTCACATTCAGGATTAAGCTTTCTATTCATAAGGGCGAGCTGAAGTTCAAATTCAAAATCCGATACGGCTCTTAAACCCCTCAAAACTATATTGGCCCTCTCGCTTTTCATAAAATCTACAAGAAGATTACTGAAAGGCTTGACTTCAACATTTTTTAGGTGCGAAACAGACTTTTTTATCATCTCAACTCTCTCATCAATTGAAAACATTGGCTTTTTTCTTTTATTCTCAGCAACACCTATTATAAGGGAGTCAAACATTATCACCCCTCTTTCAACAATATCAAGATGGCCATTAGTCATAGGGTCAAATGTGCCCGGATAAATTGCTTTCATATCAAAACCTCATATATCCTTATTTGTGTATCTGAATAGTCTCTTTTGTCCACTTCTTTGAAAAAATCATCCACATCAGAAAATTCTAAAGATTTTCTTTCTTCATAGACAACTAAAGTCTTATCTCTGCACAGATGCTTGACACTGTTTAGTATTTCAGAAGGCTTATATTTTTCATACGGCGGGTCTATAAAAATTATATCAAAGTCAAGGCTTATCTTCTTTAATATTGATTTATAATCACCCGTAAAAATCTTTACGTTATCCCTTAAGTTTAAGCTGGTTAGGTTTTGCTTTAGGCAAGAAGTGTCTTTATCAAGGAAGGCTACAAATTTTGCACCTCTGCTTAAGGCTTCTATACCAAACGCCCCGGTACCGGAAAATAAATCTAAAACGTATGAATCAGATATTTTACTGCCAAGAATAGAAAAAACTGAGCTTCTAAGTCTGTCTGTCGTAGGTCTTACCCCAGACCTCTTTGGCGAAACTAACAACCTCCCTTTCAAGCTGCCCCCGGTTATTCTCACTTAGCCCACTCTCCAAACTTCTACATATTCTGCTAATAGAAAAGATTTTTTCATTCTTAACAGAAAAAATTCTATCAGAAAAGTATTTTTTTAAAATACCTTTATAATTTGGCAATTTCTTGATATCTTCCTCTCTGACCGAAAGTTTACCAAACTGTTTGATATAACAGATTATTATCAATGTTTTTACCATATCTCCAAAAGCCGGATAATATAAGCCTGCTGCGATATCCTTTTTTAAAGATTCACTATCCTGAAGACCTATTCGTAAAATTTCTATACCTTTTGCTGAAAATTTTACAAATGCGTAAATAAGTCTTGAAAAAACATCCTCATAACCAAGCGGAATAAACTCTTTGCTATCATAAAGATTTTTTAGCATTGTATTATTCAGGACAACAGTAGGGTAAATTCTTACCCCGTTAACTTTTTTTTCAGCAATTGTATCGACGGTGAATTTGAAATCATCCCAGTTTTCTCCATACATCCCTACCATTATTTGAGCTACAACGTTAAACCCGGCAGTATGCAATTTATCAATCCACTCAATAGTTGTCGAAGCACTATAGGGCCTATTATTTTTAACCAAAACCTCATCAGATAGCGACTGTACGCCAAGCTCTATTGTTTTAACATAATTTTTCTTGAATTCATCAATCATTTCATCTTTTAAACAATCCGGACGTGTGGAAAATCTAAGAGTTTTAAAGCCTTTTTCCTTTGCAATATTATAAAGTAAATTTCTCGTACTTTCAGAGAGACAGGAAAAGCTGCCACCAAAGTAAGAAATCTCATCCCAGTCAGAGCAAATATTAAAGTGAAACTCTATCTGTTTTAAAACATCATTCTTCAAATTATCAATTTTTTGACCGGAAATTATATTCTGATTGCAGTAAACACATTTGCTTTTACAGCCAGAAAATGGGATAAAAACCGGAAGAATCTTCGGCATTTATTTCTGCAAATAATACAGTGCCTTTTTAGCAGCATCCTGTTCGGCCTTTTTTTTGCTTTTACCCTTGCCTTTTGCCACAGGCTTGCCACCAATATATACTTCAACCAAAAATGTCTTATCGTGCTCGGGGCCATCTTCGGAAATCACTTTGTATTCAGGCAATTGCTCAAACCTTTTTTGCGTCAGTTTTTGCAGCTCCGTTTTTCCGTCAATGAATCTGTTTTCATCAATAGTTTCATCAATTTTATCAGACGAAAGATTTATTACCACACTTCTTGCATGGTTGTAACCACCATCAATGTATATCGCTGCAATAAGTGACTCAAATATATCGCAAAGCAGCGAACTTTTAAATTTTCCTCCGCTTTGCTCTTCCCCTTTGCCAAGTCTAACAAAATCTCCAAGGTTTATAATCTTTGACAGTTCGCTTAAAAACTGCTCACTGACAAAATAACCCCTATATTTGGATAACATACCTTCATCATATTCTTTATATTTGGCAACAAGATACTCTGTGACTATCAACTGAAGTACCGCATCCCCCAAAAACTCAAGCCTCTCATAATTTCTTTCAAGCTTGTGTTCGTGGGAATAAGATTTATGCGTTAAAGCTTCCAAAAGAAGCCCCTTATCCTGAAATCTATAGTTAAGGAGCTCCTCTAAAAAACTATAATCATTCATACTTTTTCACAATAATTGAAGCATTCGTACCTCCAAACCCCAACGAGTTTGAAAGTCCCACTTTAATATCCTTCTTTATCATTTTGTTTGGCACATAATTCAAATCACAACCTTCATCAGGCTGATCAAGATTTATTGTAGGTGGAATTTCACCTTTGTAAATAGCAAGTGCAGTATAAGCAGCTTCTACACTTCCGGCTGCTCCAAGCAGGTGACCGGTCATTGACTTGGTAGAGCTAACCAACAAATTGTAAGCATGCTCCCCAAATACCTGCTTTATTGCCCTTGTTTCAATAATGTCATTGTATGGAGTAGAAGTGCCATGGGCATTTATATAGTCAACATCTTCAGGCTTCAACCCGGCATCATTGATTGCCATGAGCATACATCTTTTTGCGCCATCACCTGTTTCATCAGGAGCGGTTATGTGGTATGCATCACCTGTCAACCCATACCCAACAACTTCGGCATATATTTTTGCACCTCTGCTCTTTGCATGCTCAAGCTCCTCAAGAATCATTATACCTGCACCTTCACCCATTACAAATCCATCCCTGTCTTTGTCAAAAGGTCTGCTCGCTTTTTCAGGCTCTTCATTTCTTCTTGAAAGTGCTTTCATATTTGCAAAGCCTCCAAGCGCAAGAGGTGTAATAGCACTCTCACTGCCGCCTGCAAACATTAAATCGGCATCGCCTCTTTGAATTATTTTGAAGGCATCTCCAAGTGCATGGGTGCCTGTAGCACATGCTGTAACCACGCTACTGTTTGGACCTTTCAAACCATATCTTATAGATATCGCACCACTACCCATATTAATGATTGTTGAAGGAATAAAGAATGGTGAAATTCTCCTGTTACCTTTTTCCACATAAACAGTATGGGTATCCTCAATTGTTTTAAAACCACCAATACCTGACCCTACAATCACCCCTGCTCTGTTTGAGTCGATTTTGGAAAAGTCAATATTTGAATCCCTAACTGCAAGTTCCGCAGCAACAAGTGCAAAAACTATAAAATCGTCAAATTTTTTTGCCTCTTTCTTATCTACATACTCATTTAGATCAAATTCTTTTATTTCACCTGCTATGTGAACTGGGAATTCCGAAGTATCAAACTTTGTAATTGTTCCAATACCGCTCTTACCATTTCTTATGCTTTCCCAGTTTTCATCGATTCCCGCTCCAATGGGTGTCAGTAACCCTATGCCGGTTATTACAACTCTTCTCTTCACTAAGTCCTCCAAATTATTTTAGAGGGCATTTAGCCCTCCAAAAAATTAGCCAACGTGTTTTTTAATGTGTTCTATTGCATCGGCAACGGTTTTGATTTTTTCAGCTTCCTCATCAGGAATCTCAAGGTCAAATTCTTCCTCAAAAGCCATGATAAGTTCAACTGTGTCAAGAGAGTCAGCACCAAGGTCATCTATAAATGAAGCCTCTGGTTTTACCTCTTCAACATCAATACTCAATTGCTCTGCAATAATTTCTTTTACTCTTTTTTCAATATCAGCCATCTTTTCCTCCTGACTTGCTTTTTTATTTTAGTTAAAAAACATACCGCCGTTAACATGAATCGTCTGACCGGTTATATAGTCAGAATCACTTGAAGCCAGAAAAATCACTGCCTTCGAAACATCTTCCACATTTCCAAAATAACCAAGAGGTATCTTTTTTAGCATCTCTTGTCTAACTTCTTCTCCAAGCTCACTTGTCATATCTGTATCGATAAAACCTGGAGCCACCGCATTAACTCTTACACCTCTTGCCGAAAGTTCAAGGGCAAGAGATTTTGTAAGACCTGTAATCCCGCTCTTGCTGGATACATAGTTTGCCTGACCAATATTCCCGGTAAAGCCAACAACACTTGAAA
>NZ_JBSQOT010000024.1:0-30014 GCF_055117995.1 Deferrivibrio sp.
ATATGCTGTACTAAGGAGAATTTAATGGGAGAAGTGCGCCCAAAATGCGAAATAAATGCTTTTGGGGGTACTAAAAAGTAAAAAATTAAAGATTTGAACCCAAAAAATGGCTGATTTTTAACAAAAAATAAAGCGAGTAAAGATATATTTGAAATTATGCAAAGGTCTTTATAAACAAAAAAACTGTTCATGTTTACTGCTACTTGTAAATATAAAAAAAATATTCTATTATCCTTGAACTTGCTTTTCAGGAGGAAAATAGGGTGAAAAACGGCAACAATGTTATAGATCAATATCTCATTGATGAATTTAAGGTGGGAGATACATGGAGGATGTTTAAAATCCTTTCTGAGTTTGTGGAAGGATTTGAAAGTTTGTCAAAAGTTGAGCCGGCAGTGAGCATATTTGGTTCGGCAAGGGCGAAGGAAGACCATAGGGACTATAAAAAGGCAAGGCAGCTTGGCAAGATGCTTGCAGAAAACGGCATTACAGTGCTTACCGGTGGTGGGCCAGGCATAATGGAAGCGGCAAACAGGGGTGCTACTGAAGCAGGTGGTCAATCTGTTGGCTTAAATATTGAGCTGCCTTTTGAGCAAAAACCTAATCCGTATGCAAAAAAGGTTGTTACATTTAATTATTTCTTTGTCAGAAAGGTTATGCTTGTAAAATATGCAAGCGCTTTTGTAATTTTTCCTGGTGGCTTCGGGACTATGGATGAGTTTTTTGAAGCCCTGACACTTATTCAGACAAGAAAAATAAAATATTTTCCATTGATTCTTGTAGATAGTGAATATTGGGGTGGTTTGATTGATTGGATAAAGAATGTAATGCTTGAAAACGGGTTTATAAATAGAGATGACTTGAACCTGATAAAAGTGGTAGATGAATTAAGTGAAGTAATGGAGTGCATAAAGCAATTTTTGAAGGTGTAAAATGAAAAAAATACAATTTTATGATTTGCATACCCATACAACTTTCAGCGATGGCGTTTTGATACCTGCCGAGTCGGCAAGAAGGGCTGAAGTGCTTGGATATAATGGGATTGCAATTACGGATCATGCAGACGAGTCCAATTTTCAATTTATAATTGAAAAGCAAAATGAGTTTAAAAAAAGGTTTAATGATGTATCAAATTTTAAAGTGATTGTGGGGGTTGAGTTTACCCATGTTAAGCCTGTTTTGCTGGAAAAGATTATTCCTGAGGCAAGAAAGTGTGGCGCAGATATTGTAGTGGTGCATGGTGAGACGATAGTCGAACCGGTCAAAGAGGGGACGAACAGGGCTGCAATTGATGCATGTGTTGATGTATTGGCGCATCCCGGATTAATTAGTGACGAAGAGGTTGCCCTTGCAGTAAAAAATGAGGTGGCTCTGGAGATTACTACAAGGAAAGGACACTGCTACACCAACGGTCATGTTTTTAAGCTTGCAAAACAATATGGTGCCAAACTCGTTTTAAACAATGATTTCCATGCTCCGGGGGATGCTTTATCGATAGAAATGCTTATAAATGTTCTTAAAGGGATAGGAGCCGATGAATTGGATATAAACAATATATTTGAAAATAATAAAAAAATATTTAATAAAGGTTTAGGAGGACAAAATGGCCAGTAAGAAAAATCAGGTTAACCAGGAAGTGCCAATTGACAGGTTAGAAGATTTTTTAAACAAAAATTTTAAAGTTATTCTTGGAGGAGTTGCTATCTGTATTTTTATTGTGCTTGTTGTTTATCTTGTTTACAAAAATGTTCAGGCAAGCAAAGTTGCCAAGCTTGATAATCTTGGCAGCTATGAGGTTATAATCAATCAAAATACATCTGATGATGTAATTGATTCTTTTGGCAAGGCTGCAGAAGACTTTTCAAAACAGAAAAATTATGTTTTTCTTAAAATTGCACAGATTTATGTGGCTAAAGGTGAAATGGAAAAAGCCAAAAGCTATCTTTTGAAGGTTGACGGTAATCTGAAAGAGTTTGCTGACAGCCTTCTTTACGATATTGGAAATAAACAGGTGATCTCATCATACAGCGACAACTCAAAACTTTCAATGATTTGGGATTATAGAAAAGCTCTTGGTTCAGGTGATATAAAAAGTTTTGTTGATAAATACCCTGATTCAAATCTTGCAGAGCTTTTGAAAAATTGGGAGTCTTAATAATGAAAAAAGTATTGTCAGGTAATGAGGCTATTGCCAGAGGTGCATATGAGGCTGGTGTCAGGGTTGTAAGCTCATACCCTGGTACACCAAGTAGTGAGATTACAGATTTTGTAAAGCAATATAAAGAGATTTATTGCGAGTGGGCTGTGAATGAAAAGGTGGCTGTAGAGGTAGCTATAGGAGCATCACTTGCAGGCAGACGTGCAATGTCCTGTATGAAGCATGTAGGTCTTAATGTTGCAGCTGACCCTTTGATGACTCTAAGCTACACAGGGGTTAACGGGGGGCTTATTATTCTTGTGGCTGATGACCCTAACATGTTTAGCTCCCAAAATGAACAGGATAGCAGAAACTATGCAAGATTTGCAAAGGTCCCGATGCTTGAGCCTTCTGACAGCAATGAAGCCAAAGAATACGTTAAAAAAGGGTTTGAGATTTCTGAAAAGTTTTGTACCCCTGTGATTGTAAGGTCTGTTACCAGGCTTTCTCACAGCATGTCGGCTGTTGAGCTTAATGAAAGGGTAGAAGTTGAGCCAAAGGGGCTTGAAAATAATATTCCCAAATGGGTTATGGTGCCAGCAAATGCAAGACAAAGGCACATTTTCGTGGAAAACAGGCTCAAGGAGTTGGAGCATTTTAACAACTCATCAGATTTTATCACAGAAGAAATCAATGACAGTGAAATTGGAATAATAACTTCAGGGATTCCGTATCATTATGTCAAGGAAGCAATGCCCGAGGCTTCAATTTTGAAACTTGGAATGGTATGGCCGCTTCCTGTTGAGAGGATAAAAGAGTTTGCAAAAAAGGTTAAAAAACTTTACGTAATTGAAGAGCTTGACCCTTTTATTGAAACGGAGCTTAGGGCAAAAGGAGTAAAACTAAGAAAGCTAAATCGACCTGTCAATGGCGAGCTTTCTGTTGATGCTGTCAAAAAGTTGTTTCGTAAAAAAACAGTAAAAGCAAAAAATCCAATTCTAAACCTTCCAAACAGACCACCCAATATGTGTCCTGGTTGTTCTCACAGAGGGATGTTTTATGCAATAAATAAATTAAAACTTTTTGCTGCTGGCGATATCGGCTGTTATACATTGGGTCTTTTACCCCCCCTTTCTGCAATAAACTCCACTGTGTGTATGGGAGCAAGCGTTTCTATGGCGCATGGTATTGACAGAGCAAGTGGCGGTGAATATGCCAAAAAAAGTGTGGCTGTAATTGGGGATTCTACTTTTTTTCATACAGGGATAAACGGTCTTTTGAATTCGGCATACAATAAAGGATTTTCCACTGTTATAATTCTTGATAACAGAATTACAGGGATGACAGGGCATCAGCCAAATCCTGGCACAGGTATAACTATCAGGGGGGAAGAAGGGCCTAAAGTGAATATCGAAATGCTGTGCAGGGCTTTTGGGATAAAAAATGTAACTACTGTTGACCCTTTTGATGTTGATGAGTGTGTCAGGGTGCTTAAAGAGGAGACAGCCAGAGAAGAGCTTAGCGTTATTATTACGAACAGACCGTGTATATTCGCAGACAGGACAGTGATTACAAATCCATACTATATTAAAGAAGATAAATGTACCGGGTGTACAGCCTGCACAAGGCTTGGTTGTCCTGCTATTTCATGGGATGCAAAGAAGAAAAAGGCGTTAATTGATGAGACACTTTGCACAGGTTGTTCTTTATGTCCTAAAGTTTGCAGGTTTGACGCTATTTTTCAAAGAGGTGACAAATGAAATATGATATATTGATGTTTGGAGTTGGAGGGCAGGGGACTGTTTTATCAAGTGATATTGTTTGCGAAGTTGCCCTTGAAAGCGGATTTGATGCCAAAAAAAGTGAAATACACGGTATGGCCCAGAGGGGTGGTAGTGTGGTAAGTCACGTAAGAATAGCTGAAAAGGTTTTTTCCCCTGTAATAGCTTTAGGCGAAGCTGATATACTTGTATCTTTCGAGCAGATGGAGTTTTTGAGATATATTGAGTATGCAAGCGACAATTCGACTCTTATTCTAAATACCAACAAAATATTTCCTCCAGGGGTTTTGTCAGGAAAAGAGGAATACCCTGATAAAATTATCAGGCAAAAATTAAAATTGTTTAAATATGTCAAAACCCTTGATGCGCTTGATATTGCTAAAAGTGCAGGAAACATGAAGGTTGCAGGTATGGCTGTTGTGGGTGCACTTGCAAGAATGCTTACTTTTAAAAAAGATGTATGGGAAAATGTGATAAAAGGGAAAGTTCCATCCAAAACTATTGAAAGCAATATAAAGGCTTTCAATATGGGTTATAATATTTAAATTTGTTGATAAAAAACTTGAATATTAAATTTAATTATGCTACAAGAAAAATAAGTGGGTATTTTCCCACTTATTTTTTTGTATAGGGTTTGTCGAAAATATCATGAGCATAGTCCACAAAAAATATGAACAGAAAGTCAGAGAGTATTTGAGTAAGAATCTACCCTTTGAAGATATAGAGCTTTTTGACGTGACATATCGCAGAGAAAGGGGTGGGAATATATTGCGTGTGGTTATTGACGGGCAAAATGTAGGTCTTGAAGAGTGTACGAAGGTTAGTAATTTTGTTTCAGAGTGGCTTGACAGTGAAGATTTTATAACCGAAAGATATTCTCTCGAGGTTTCCACGCCAGGTATTGACAGGCCTTTGAAGAGTAAAGAAGACTTTATAAAATTTAAGGGTAAACTTTGCAAAATTACACTAAAAACTCCAGTTGATGAAGGTAGAAAAAACTTCAAGGGTATAATTTCCAGTGTGGTTGATAATAAGTTGAGTTTATTTGTTGAGCAGGAAAACAAGAGTTTTGAGATAGATATTGAAAATATAAAAAAGGCAAAATTAGAAATAGATTTTTAGGAGGCAAAATGAGCAGAGAGCTTGCAAAGGTGGCTGATGAACTCGGCAGAGAAAAAGGATTGAGCAGAAAGATGCTGGGTGAAACACTTAAAGAAGCGATTATAACGGCAGTACAAAAGAAAATTGGAAAATACGGAGAGCCTGAGGTCAGTGTTGACCTTGAAAAGGGCGTTATTGATATATTAATTCCAAAAGAGGTTTCTGAGGAGATTGATAGCAGGTGGCATGAAATCAGCATTGAGGAGGCTAAAAAGTATAAAGAAAATCCTCAATTAGGTGACATAATAATGGTTCCTACTACTCTTGAAGCTCTTGGCAGACAGGCAGCAATTGCGGCAAAAAATAAATTGCTTGAAAAAATAAGAGATGCAGAAAAACAGGTAATATATGATCAATTCCAGAATAAAGTTGGTGAGATTGTAAACGGTATTGTCCTTAAAGCCGACAGAGATAATCTTGTCGTTAGTATTGGTAAAACAGAAGCTATTTTGCCAAAAAGAGAAAGTATTCCAGCTGACTTTTTTGGCAGAAGTGATTATGTCAGGGCATTGCTCCTTGAGATAAGGGTTGTGAGGGGTTGGCCTCAACTTATACTTTCAAGAACCCATCCTGATTTTCTTAAGAAGCTCTTTGAAATGGAAATTCCTGAAGTTTATGAAGGGATTATTGAGGTTAAAGGTGTTGCCAGAGAGCCAGGTGACAGAGCTAAAGTGGCTGTGTATTCTACCAATTCAAATATCGACCCGGTGGGAGCGTGTATCGGGCTTAAAGGGGTAAGGATAAATTCAATAAGTCAAGAACTTAGAGGTGAAAAGATTGATGTTATTGAGTGGTCGCCAGATCCGGTAAAATATGTTTGCAATGCAATTTCACCTGCTGAGGTGCTGCTGACAAATATATTTGAAGATGAGGAAACCATTGAGGTTGTTGTGCCTGACGATGAGCTTTCTCTTGCAATAGGTAAAAAAGGTCAAAATGTAAAGCTTGCAGCAATGTTGACTGGTTGGAGACTTGATGTGTTAAAAGAAAGTGAGTACAATGAGATAAGAAAGGCCAGAATGGCTGAGCAGGAACAGGAATTCAAAGAATTTGATGAATTATATAACCTTGAGCATATAGAAGTACTTACACCAGAAATGATAGCAAAACTTTTTGATGCAGGTCTGGATGATGTGGAAAAGCTTTCTACGTCAAGTGTTGAAGAGGTAATGGCTGCTCTTGATACTGATGAGGAAAATGCGATAAATATTATTAACAGTGCTATAGATTATTTGCAATCCAAGCTTTCTGAAATTGAAGATGGAGACCCATTTGGGGAAGAGGACAACGAATAGTATCAGGACGTGCGTCATTTGTAAAAATAAGTTTTTAAAATACGAGCTTTTAAGGTTTGTAAGAAAAAAGGATGAAGTATTGGTAGATATAGATTTTAGTACCGATGGCAGAGGTTTTTATATCTGTTATGACGATATATTTGGTGTTAAAGAGAAGTTGTTAAAAAAAATGACCAAGTTTGACAGAAATAAACTTTTTAGCATTTTAAATGAAGGTTGTAAGAATAAGATTTTAAAAAAATTAAGTTCTCTGAGGAGTGAAACAAAGGAAAAATATATCAAATTGTTTTGTGAAGATAGAAGCAGATTTTTGGATTGTGCAAGAGAACTTAAAGAACAACATGGTATTAAAAATATTGACATTATATTGGAAAGATTGGATAAATTAAATAGTTAAGAATTAAGGAGTGCTTTTGGTATGAGTAAATTTAAGTTGCAAGAAGTTATTGAAAAAGCCGGAATAAGTTTTGAAGAAGCCAGGGAGAAATTGAAAGAGATAAATATTGATGTTGAAGGGCTTAACGATTTGGTGGATGAAAAGGCGGTAACACATCTTGGTGTTGATTCAAAACTTTTAAGTGTTGATAAACGTCAGGAGCTTTTGAAAAAGGCACTTGAAAGGCATAAACGGCACTCCAGAGCTAAAGAGGTAGTTATAAAAAAAGATGGAACTGACAGTTCAAAAAGAATTTCTAAGGAAGAGCTTTTGAGGAAAAAAAGAGAGCTCGAAAAATCTTTGAAAAAAGTTGACGAAGAAAGAGAGAAACTAAGCAAGATTAAGCAAAAAGAAGAAGAGAGTAAAGACATAAAGCAGGAAGATATAACAACAGAAGAAATTCAAACAAAAAAAGTTGAGGAAGAAAAGCCTGAAAAAAGGCATGAGGAAACTGTTGTGGAAAATAAGGAGACTTTCAGTCAACCAACTGAAGATAAAAAGCCATCACAATCCGTTGAAAAAACACCTCAAAAGAGGTTTGGCACAGAAGATAGAAAGAAAGATGACAGAAAAGGGAGAGATTTTTCCGACAGAAAAAAGAGCCAGCATTCCGCAGACACAAGGACTTCAGACTCCAGGCAGTTCAGAGATAGAAAGCCTGAACAAAAACCAAGACATCATGAAGAGTCAAAAGACTCAAAAGATATGAGAGATAAAAAGGTTGCATTTAAAAGAAGAGAGGAGACCGAAAAACCTTCTGAGTCATTTGAAAAATTAAAGAAAGTTGATGTTGAAAAGAAGAAAGAAACCCCAAAAGAGGACTTGGAGCCAAAAAAGGTAAAAGGGAAAAAAGGGTTAAAGAAAGAGAAAAATATTAACAAAGATATATTAGAGGGATTTGATGAACTTGAGCTTGAAGAGGCAATAGTAAAAGGGGAAATAAAGGAAGAGTTATTACCCGTTGAAGATATTGACGAAGGGGGCGAAGATTCTTCCAAACAAAGAAAGAAGAAGTTTCAGAAAGGAAAAAAGAAGGATAAGTCAAAAGACACAAATAAGCCGGAGCCAGTAAAAATTACCAGGATAGAAATAGGCGAGACTGTCACAGTGAACGAGCTTGCAGGTCTTTTGGGTATTAAGGCTGTTGAGCTTGTTAAAAAACTGTTTTCAATGGGTGTTATGGCATCTGTTAACCAGGCAATTGATGCTGAAACTGCCCAGCTTCTTGGCGCCGAGTATGATATAGAGGTGAATGTAAAGACGGTTACCGAAGAAGACCTTTTACCTAAATATGAAGACAATCCCGAAAAAATGAAACCGAGACCCCCTATTGTTACAGTAATGGGGCATGTTGATCATGGTAAAACTTCTTTACTTGATGCCATAAGAAAAACAAGGGTTGCCGAAGGTGAGGCCGGTGGTATTACACAGCATATTGGTGCTTATGAAGTTGACTTAAATGGAAGAAGCATAACGTTTCTAGATACTCCGGGACACGAAGCTTTTACGACATTGAGGGCAAGAGGAGCAAATGTTACGGATATAGTTATTCTTGTAGTTGCTGCCGATGATGGGGTTATGCCCCAAACAAAAGAAGCTATTGATCATGCAAAAGCTGCAGGGGTTAGAATTGTCGTGGCGGTGAATAAAATTGATAAACCTAATGCCAATCCCGAAAAGGTTAAAACTCAGCTTGCCGAATATGGCATTATCCCTGAAGAATGGGGCGGAGAGTATCAGTTTCAGGAGATTTCTGCCAAAAATAAAATAGGCATAGATGATTTGTTGGAAAGGGTCTTGTTGGAGGCTGATATTCTTGAGCTTAAGGCCGACTATGATAGACTTGCTGAAGGTATTATCATTGAATCTAAATTGGACAAACAAAGGGGACCTGTTGGGACAGTGCTTGTTAGAAAAGGGACATTGAAAAATGGTGATTTCTTTGTCGTAGGTCCGACTTTTGGAAAAGTAAGGGCAATGTTTAACTCTGTTGGAAGAAGTGTTAAGACTGCAGGCCCGTCTGTACCCGTTGAAGTTATGGGTTTTTCATCCGTACCGGAATCTGGTCAAAATTTTATTGTGGTGCCTAACGAAAAGACTGCAAGGCAGATAGCAGAAATGAGGATGGAAAAACAGAAAGAAGCTGAGCTTAAAGAACGAAATAAAGTCAGCCTGAATGACCTCTTTGACAGGATAAAAGAAGGTGAGATACAGGATTTGAATATCGTTATAAAGGCAGATGTTCAGGGTTCTGTAGAGGCCTTAAAAACAAGTTTGTTAAAGTTGTCCAATAATGAAGTTAAGGTAAATATCATTCATGATGGAGTAGGTGGAATTAATGAGTCAGATGTGTTGCTTGCAGCAGCTTCAAATGCAATTGTTATAGGATTTAATGTAAGGCCTGATAACAATGCAAGAGCCGTGGCTGAGCGTGAGGATGTGGAAATAAATCTTTATTCTGTTATATATGAAGCAATCGACAATGTGAAAAGTGCAATTGAGGGGATGTTGTCACCTGAGATAAAGGAAAATGTTATTGGCAGAGTTGAGGTAAGACAGGTATTTTCAGTACCCAAAGTTGGGAAGATAGCCGGTTCTTATGTCCTTGAAGGTAAGATTACCAGAAACTCCAAGATTAGAGTGATTAGGGACAACATAGTGATTTATGATGGGAATATAGGTTCTCTTAAGAGATTTCAGGACGACGTTAAGGAAGTGGTTGCAGGTTATGAGTGTGGTGTAGGGGTAGACAGATTCAACGATATCAAGGAGGGTGATATCTTCGAAGTGTATGAAATGGTAGAAAGAAAAAGAGAACTTAAAGAACTGAACTAAATGATAGTAGGGATTCTGGATATGTTGCTGGAAATCCCTTCTGCTTTCTCATTAAAAGAGAAAAGAAGGGTATTGAACAGCTTGAAAACGAAATTGAAAAACAAATTTAATATTTCCATTGCAGAAGTAGGCCAGAAAGATATATGGAACAGGGCTGAGTTAGGGGTGGCTGTTATCAGTGATGATTCTTCATTCTGCAATGAACAGCTCGGTAAAGTGGTTGAATTTATCGATAACTTTCCCGAAGTTGTGTTGTTGGAAATTAATCAGGAGATTTTATAGATGCAAAATAAGGGAAGTTTTAGGGATAAAAGGATTGGAGAGCTTTTAAAAGAAGAGATAATGATGATAATTTTCAGGGAAATAAAAGACCCGAGAGTTGAAAATGTATCGATTACAGATGTAGTTGTGGCAAAAGATTTGAGTGTTGCAAAAGTTTATGTAAGAACATTGCTTGCCGAGAATAAGGATGATTGTCTTGATGGACTGAATCATAGTGCTTCTTTTATAAGGGGGAAGATTATGAAAAGTATCAGGATAAAAAAGGTGCCTCACCTTGAATTTTTTTATGATGATACTCTTGATAATGCCCTGAAAATAGAGTCTCTAATCAGAGAAGTTAATAAAGATAAATGAATGGTGTGATAAACGTCTACAAAGAAAGTGGTCTGACGTCTTTCAATGTGGTTCATCAGGTAAAAAAAATTCTTAATATAAAGAAATGTGGCCATATAGGTACTCTTGATCCTATAGCAGAAGGTGTTTTGCCTGTATGTATAAATCATGCAACAAAGGTTTCTGAATATCTTATGGCAAGTGATAAGGAATATATCGCCATGATAAGGCTTGGTGTGAAGACTGACACTATGGATATTTCAGGAAAAATTTTGGAAAACTCTGAGTATATTCCTGGGATTGAAGAGGTAAATGGTGTTGTTAAAGAGATGATAGGGGAAAAGGAGTACAAAATTCCTGCTTTTTCAGCTGTGAAAATTGCTGGTGAAAGGGCATACAAACTTGCCAGAAAAGGTCTTATTGATGATGCCGGTAGCAGGACGATGACTGTCTATGATATTTCGATTATAAAGTATGAATATCCCCAGCTTTTAATAAAGGTATCATGTGAAAAAGGTACTTATATAAGGAGTTTGATAGATTATCTTGGTGACAGGTTAACTTGTTTTGGTACAATGGAAAACCTTGTAAGAACAAAGAATGGAATATTTGACATTAAAAACTCCTTTAAATTGTCTCAGATAGCAGATATGGTTAAAAATGGCGATTATGAATTTGTTCAGCAGCTTAATAAAGTGATTGATTGGCCAGTATGTATTTTAAAAGATGAATATGTTGAAAAATTTCTCAATGGCGTACAAATTCCCAAAAACGGATATATAAAACTTCCGATAGAAGAAAGTGATTTTTTTTGGATAAGTGACATAAATAAGAAAATAATAGGATTTGCCAGAAAAAACAAAGGAAAAAACATACCGCTCAAAGTGGTAAAAATTTTTAAAGATATGGAATTTTTTCAATAAATGCATTATCGACAAAATTTACTTGTAAAAATAAAAAAATAATGATAATTTAAGCGTTTGAAATTGGAGGTGTTTAATGGCATTAGAAAAAGCGTTAAAAAACGAACTTATTGAAAAGTTTAAGAAACACGATTCGGACACAGGTTCTCCTGAAGTTCAGGTTGCTCTCTTGACAGAAAGAATCAAGCAACTCACTGAGCATTTTGCGACACATAAAAAAGACTTCCATTCAAGGAAGGGTCTTCTTATGCTTGTTGGCAAAAGGAGAAAACTCTTAGACTATCTCAAGAGAAAAGATTACAATAGGTACAAAGAGCTTATTGACACATTAGGTTTGAGAAAATAGGGTAAATGATGAAGAAAGAGGTTAAAGAGTTCGAATTAAGGCTCGATGAAAATATCGAGCCTATTATTTTTGAGACAGGCTTTAAAGCCAAGCAGACAAATGCCAGTATCTGGGCAAAGCAGGGTGAGACAATTGTACTTGTTACTGCGGTAGCAAGTAAAAATTCTCCAGACAAAATAGATTTTTTCCCTCTTACGGTAAATTATATCGAAAAATTTTATGCTGTCGGAAAGATTCCTGGTGGCTTTATAAAGAGGGAAAGCAAGCCTTCTGACAGGGAAACGTTGATATCAAGGTTAATTGACAGACCTTTAAGGCCACTTTTTCCTGATGGATTCAGAAATGAGACTCAGATTATTGCAACGGTTGTTTCCAGTGATTCAAAGAATTCTCCTGACATATTGGCATTGAATGCTGCAAGTGCAGCACTTATGATATCTGATATCCCTTTTAACGGCCCTGTTTGTGGCGTAAGGGTAGGGAGAAAAGACGGAGCTTTTATAATAAATCCGTCTCTGGATATTTATGATAGTTTGGATATGAATATAGTTATCGCCGGTACAAAGGACGCAATTGTCATGGTTGAAGCCGGTATGGATAATGTTTCTGAAGAAGAAGTAATTGAGGCTCTTGAATATGGGCACAGCTATATAAAGAAGATTGTTGCTGTTCAGGAAAAGATGGCTGCTGAAATTGGTAAAGAAAAGATGCAATACAAAGACTTTTCTGTGCCAGCTGAAATTTATAATAAAGTTTCTTCAGATTTGTCTGAAAAAATAAAAGAGGCAGTCTTAATACCCGGCAAGCAGGAAAAATATGAAGCAATTGATAGGGTAAAAGAAGAATATTTTGAAAAGCTAAAAAGTGAACTGGGTGATGAATTTGCTGAATTGGAAAGTGTTTATAAAGAAGCTTATTCACTGGTTGAAAAGGATATATTCAGAGATTTGACATTAAACTCAGGTAAGAGGGTCGATGGAAGGGGCTATACCGAAGTAAGGCCTATAGATATAGAAGTTGGTCTGCTGCCAAAAGCACATGGTTCTGCCTTGTTTACAAGAGGAGAAACTCAGGCTCTTGTGTCAACTACTCTTGGAACGAAAATGGATAGCCAGATGCTTGACGACATAGAAGGTGAGACAAGCAAAAGGTTTATGCTTCACTATAATTTTCCACCTTTCTGTGTTGGTGAAGTTGGTTTTTTAAGGGCACCTGGCAGAAGGGAGATTGGACATGGGGCACTGGCTGAAAGGGCATTGTCCTATCTGCTTCCCAGTGAAAAGGATTTCCCCTATACAATAAGAGTTGTATCAGAAATACTGGAGTCAAACGGCTCTTCATCTATGGCAACAGTTTGTGGCGGTTCACTATCTTTAATGGATGCGGGTGTTCCGGTAAAGGCACCTGTTGCAGGTATAGCTATGGGGCTTATCTATGAAAAGGATAAGTATGTTGTACTCAGTGATATTATGGGTATTGAAGACCACTTGGGCGATATGGATTTCAAAGTAGCAGGTACCAAAGAAGGGATTACAGCGCTCCAAATGGATATCAAAATAGAAGGGCTTTCAAGGGATATTCTTGAAAAAGCACTTTCTCAGGCAAGAGAAGGAAGGCTATATATTCTTTCCAAGATGAGTGAAATTATAGACTCTCCAAGAGCTGATTTGTCACCAAATGCTCCGAGATTTGAAGTTCTCAATGTTAATCCTGATAAGGTGGGGCTTATAATTGGCCCTGGCGGGAAAACCATAAAGGCAATAATTGAGGAAACCAATGTGGCAATTGATATACTTGATGACGGTGTTCTTAATATATTTGGCAATAACAAAGAGTCTATTGACAAAGCTATCGAAAAGATTATGGCTCTTACCCAGGAGCTTATCCCCGGAAAGGCATATAAGGCAAAAGTTAAGAAGATAGCTGATTTTGGTGCTTTTGTTGAGCTTATTCCCGGAGTTGAAGCACTTTTGCATGTCTCTGAATATGCTATTGAGAGGACAAACAAAATTTCAGATCATCTCAAAGTAGGTGATGAGGTTGAAGTAAAATATCTTGGCAAAGATGAAAAAGGTCGACTTAAAATTTCAAGAAAAGAGCTTTTAAAAGAAGGTGTCTAAAAAAGACACCTTTTCTTTTTTATGGATAGATTTGTTGCCGATAATTATAAAACTCCTGTTATTTGTGACAGAGACAAAAACTCAGAACTTATTCTTGCAGGAGTGTTCTTTTTAAACGGCAGTTCCGATGAACAGCCTGAATACAATGGTATCAATCATTTGATTGAACATATGGTTTTCAAGGGGACAAAAAAATATTCTGCAAGAGATATTTCATTTAAAGTAGAATCCCTCGGTGGATATCTTAATGCCTATACCACAAAAGAGTATACCTGTTTTTACATAAAAATGTTGAAGGAGAATTTCAAAAAGCTGGTCGATATTCTCTCTTCGATATGTTTTGAAGCTGTTTTTAATGAAAATGAATTTGAAAGGGAAAAAGATGTGATATCTGCCGAAATATCTTCAATTAGGGATAATCCTCAGGAGTATTTGTCAGAGATTTCAGAAAGTTGTATTTTTAAAAATCAAGGCTATAGACTGCCGATAGCAGGTACAATTGACTCAGTAAAGGGGATAGAACTAAATTTTTTTACAAAATACTATGCCGAAAAATTTGGTAGTTATGGATATTTTGGGGCTTTGTCAGGAAACTTTGAAGATGACGAGCTTGAATATTTTGTTTCAAAAATGCCTTATGCCCCATTTGAAGAAAAATTTTTTAAGAAAGAAGACATCATTATAGTAAAGAGAGAATTTGAAATTGAATACGAGCAGAGTTACCTTTCTTATTATCTAAATCTTGACAGTATCTTTTCAGAGCAAAAATATGCCTATTATCTGATAAGTTATATGCTTTGCGAATCCATGTCATCAAGACTTTTTCAAAGAATGCGCGAAGAGCTTGGTTTGTGCTATAATATAAGTAGCGATGTGACATTGTATAGAATTGGGGGTTACTTAAGCATTGACGCTGAAGTTAATAAATCAAATGTGAGTAAGTTTGACAAGTACTTATTAAAGGAGCTTGAAATTTTGTATAAAAAAGGTTTTAGAAAAAAGGAGATGATGTCAGCCAGGAATCAGATTTTACTTAATATAAAATATGGATTTGAGGGAGCACTTAATAGGTTTGAAATAAATGCAAAACAGTTTATGAATGATAAAAAGCTTATAACTCCATCAGAGATTGAGAAAAAAGTCTTGCAGTACAGCCTAAATGATTTAAATCTTATTTTCAAAAAAATATATGAACAGGGGATAGGAATTTGCAAAACAAAATAGTAAAAATAAAATTCACTGATAAGACACTTATACCTGTATATGCCACAAATGGTGCTGCAGGTGCAGATTTGAAAGCTGGCGAGGATGGATGCATTTTTCCAGGGGAAATAAGACTGGTCAAAACTGGTGTATTTCTGGAGATTCCTGAAGGTTTTGAAGGTCAGGTGAGACCCAGAAGCGGTCTTGCACTGAAATATGGAATTACGGTTTTAAACTCTCCCGGTACAATTGACAGTGACTACCGGGGAGAAGTAGGTGTTATTCTTGCGAATTTCGGTAAAGAAATTTTTGAGTTTAAAAAAGGTGACAGGATTGCCCAACTCGTATTCTCAAAAGTAGAGAAAATCCAATTCCAGCCGGTTGACACGTTTGAAGAGACTGACAGAGGCAGTGGTGGATTTGGCCATACAGGGGTATAAATGAAATATATTTATCTGGATACGGCAGGAAAAAGACTTATTTTGGCATATTTTGAAGATTTCAGGCTTATAGGAAGTGTTATTTTACCTTCTTATAAAGATATAAATGAAAAATTAGTTGAAAACTTTGATTTTATGCTGAATAATATTGGTATAGATATTAAATGTGTGGACAGATTTATAGTAAATATAGGACCTGGCTCTTTTACTGGGGTAAGAATTGGTGTCTCCTTTTTGCAAGGAGTATGTTTGGGGCTTGGAAAAAAGGCAAGTGGAATTTCCGCTTTTGATGTTGCTGCTTTAAGTTTAAATGAGGAAAAGTTTGCAATAGGGATAAAACTGATAGGCAAATATTACGGTATAAAAGAGTATGATTTTGGGGAAAGTAAATTTGGGGATTATCTGCAGATTATGAAGGAAGATTTGGAAAAATATGATAATGTTTATATATTGGATGAAAATATAAATCCACTGATAGGTATACAAAAGGATTGTTTTGTGGAATTTTTGACTGATGCAATCCCATTTTATTTGAGAAAATCCGAAGCGGAGTTAAATTTTGATAAGAGAAGCTAAACTTTCCGATTTAAATGAAATTGTTGAAATAGAAAATCAAAATTATTCTTGCCCATGGTCTTATGAAGCTTTTTTAAGTGAACTAAATTCTGATACTACAACCATATATGTATATGAAAAGGATAATATTGTCGTAGGATATGTTGTGGTTTATGATTTATTTGGTGAAGCAGATATCGCAAATATTTCTGTTAAAAAAGAGTATCAGAGGAGAAAAATTGGGTTTGAACTTATGCGGTTTGTTGTTTCTAAATATACAGGGTATACAATTTACCTCGAAGTTAGAGAAGACAATATCAGGGCGATAAATTTGTACAAAAAGTTTGGTTTTTTTGTGTATGGACGTAGAAAAGATTATTATGAAAAGGGGATAGATGCTTTTTTAATGAAATTAAATAACTTAGGGGTGAATTATGCTTAAATTAAAAGATGAACTAATTCAGAAGCTTTTGAAGGAGAATGAAGAGTTTAATCAGCTATACTATGAGCACATGTCTTTGGAGCAGGATCTTGAAGCGTTGTACAGTTTGAAATATTTCCCCCCTGAAGTTGAAATAAAAATCAAAGAGATAAAAAAGAGAAAACTAAAATGCAAAGATAGAATGGAGCAAATTGCAGCTGAGCTTGGCTGATAAAATATTAAGATATATTCAGGAGAGAAAGTAATGAGTGAGAGAAAATTTGTATTTACTTCAGAGTCAGTTACTGAAGGTCATCCGGATAAGGTGGCTGATCAGATAAGTGATGCGATTCTTGATGCAATGCTTAAGGATGACCCATATTCAAGAGTTGCCTGTGAGACAATGGTCACAACTGGCCTTGCAATAGTCGCTGGAGAAGTCACTACAAGGACTTATGTTGATATTCCTGAGATAGTGAGAGAAACAGTTAGAGAGATAGGTTATACAAGGGCAAAATATGGTTTTGACTATGAAACTTGCGGGGTAATTACAACAATAGATAAACAGTCACCTGATATTGCCATGGGGGTAGATACCGGTGGTGCGGGTGATCAGGGGCTTATGTTTGGTTTTGCCTGTGATGAGACAGAGGAGCTAATGCCTCTACCTATAATGCTTGCCCATAAGATATGTATGAAATTGTCAGAGGTTAGAAAAAAGGATATTTTGCCATATTTGAGACCGGATGGTAAATCACAGGTTACAGTGGAATATGAAGGTTTTAAACCGGTGAGAGTGGACACGGTGGTAGTTTCCACACAGCACTCCCCTGATGTCAAGATGAAGGATTTGAAAGAGGATGTTATTGAGAAAGTTATCAAGGAAGTGGTGCCGGCACATCTTCTTGACCCTGAGAATATAACTTATCATATAAACCCTACTGGTCGATTTGTTATTGGTGGTCCAATGGGGGATTGCGGTTTGACCGGGAGAAAAATAATTGTTGATACATATGGTGGAAGTGGTCGTCATGGTGGTGGATGTTTTAGCGGAAAAGATCCGTCTAAAGTTGATAGGAGTGCTGCTTATGCGGCCAGGTGGGTTGCAAAAAATATAGTGGCCTCAGGTGTTGCAAAAAGGTGCGAGGTTCAGCTTGCTTATGCCATAGGAGTTGCAAAGCCTGTATCAATATTTGTGAACACATTTGAAACAGGGATTATTCCTGACAGCGAGATAGAAAAGATAGTAAAAGAGCTTTTTGATCTTACTCCAAACGGAATAATGCATGCGCTTGATTTGAGAAAGCCTATTTATAAGAAAACGGCTGCATATGGGCATTTTGGCAGGGATATTTTTCCATGGGAGAAAACCGACATGGCTGATAAAATAAAAAGCCTTGCCGGAAAACTCGGTGCTTAAAAAATAATGTCTCAAAAAAATATTGTAATAATTGGTGCCGGCCCTGCTGGCACCAGTACAGCCCTGAAACTTTCAGGCAAAGGGTATAATGTCTATATCGTTGACGAAAAAACAGGGGGCAACTACTCCTACTCAGGAAGTGTGGTGTCAAATGCCTTTTTGTACTACAGCTATCTTTTTAATAGCTTCAAAGAAAAAATCTTTCCGATTCTTAATTTAAAAGAAGAAAAAAGTTTTGACGTCGATTTTAAAAAAGTTAAAAAAAATGTTGAAAGTATAAGAAACAAACTTGTTAAATCCTATAGGGAAGAGCTTGAAGAGGCTGATGTAAAAATTCTTGAAGGCAGGGCAAGATTTAAAAATAAAAATACAATAGAGATTATTGGCAAAGATAAAACTGATGAGATAAAATTTCAAAAGGCCGTAATAGCAACCGGTTCAGTAGAAAAAACTTTAAAAAATATCAACTGCAGTAAACTTTACTACCCTTCTAACATATTCTCCCTCGAAGAAATTCCAAAATCCGTGGCTGTTCTTGGGGGTGGTTTTGTAGGGCTGGAATATGCAACATTTTTTAAAAGACTTGGTTGTGAAGTGCAGATTATAGAGAAAGAAGGCAGGCTTCTAAGAAGCTTTGATGAGCAAGTTACAAAAAGGCTCGAAGATTCTTTAAAAAAGGACGGTATCAGGATTCATTTTAATAAAAATGTTCAAAACATAGAAAAAATAGGGAATAAAACAATATTATTCCTTGAAAATGATGAAAAAATTGAGTCTGAGATTGTTTTTTGTGCCATTGGGAGAAAACCCAACATAGACTTTCTATGCCCTGAAAATGCAGGGATAAAAATAGAAGATGGGATGATTGTTTTGGATGATGAATTAAAAACAACAAACTGTAATATTTATGTGGTGGGGGATGCTACTGGCAAAGCTATGCTCGTAAATTGGGCTTATCTTTCTTCCGAACTTGTATTCTCGGCCATCTTAAACCGTCCCGTACAGAAAAATAAAGTTTTACCTAAGGTAGCTTATCTGGATCCTGAAATAGCTTCTGTGGGATATACGGAAGAGGAAGCAATTAATGTTGGATTTGAGCCGGTTTCGATAAAATATACATACAACAACCTTGAAAAATCACTGATAATCGGATTTAATAAGGGGTTTGTGAAAATTATTTATGATAAAAATTTAAAGCGGGTGCTTGGGGCGCACATCATTGGAAAAGGTGCTTCTGATCTTGTTTCAATGTTTACTCTGATTATAGAGGCTGAAATCAAGATAGACAATATATCCGGGTTTATATTCAATCACCCCACCTTTGCGGAAGTTTTGGCTGAAATAGGCAATAAGGTGAAATCTAAAAGTTAGATATGAGCAGGTTTTGTTCTGTCTTAAACATTGGTTCAAATATTGGGAATAAATCCAAAAATCTTGCTCAGGCAGTAAAATATATTGCCAATATGTGTGGTATAATTAAAGTTTCATCCGTATATGGCACAGATTCCATGCTTCTGGACGAACAGGAAAGATATTTTAATTGCGCTGTGTTTATAAAAACCAACTTTTCACATTTGGATTTATTGTATTTTGTGAAAAAGATTGAAGGAAAAATGGGAAGGGTAAATACGGGGCGATGGAAAGAAAGGATTATTGATATCGATATTGTAGATTTTGATGGTCAGATATTTAAATCCAAACAATTGACTTTGCCCCATTATGATATGGAAAACAGGAGTTTTTTCTTATGGCCTTTGAGAGAAATTTGTCCCTACTATATTCACCCTGAAAAAAAAATTAATATTGGTGATATGATTGGTAAAATTAAAAATAACTTTAATATAACTTTATTGGGGGAGCTATTATGGCGATAATTACAATTTCAAAAGAATTTGGATGTGCCGGGGATTATGTGGCGGAGCGAATTGCAAAAAAACTGAATTATAAAATAATCAATAAGGAAATCATTGAGTATGTTTCCATACTTACATCTACAGATTTGAGTGTGGTTGAAGGTTATGATGAGGAAAAGCATTCAAATTTAAAAGCAACGCTTTCAAAGTATATTGATCTATCCGTTTTTAAGGACATTTTCAATATGAAAGATGAAGAGCTTAAATACTGCAGGTTAAAGCTGGAAGATGACGAAGGTCTTTTCCAGGAAAATATAAAGCAGGATATGACTTTTGATAGCGAAAGATATCAACATACTGTAGAAATGGTTTTTAGAAAGCTTGCCAAGAAAGGGAATGTTGTAATTGTAGGCAGGGGAGGACAATTTATTTTGCAAAATGAGCCCTACGCAATACATGTAAGGCTTTATGCAGATATGGACTCCAAAATATTGTGGGTTGCAAACAGGGAAAAAGTGGACAAAAAAACAGCTGAGACAATGATTCAGGAAATAGAGAAAAAAAGGTTTAATTACATAATGCATTACTACAATGAGGATGTGACAGATTTGAAACACTACCATATTGCAATCAATATGGCAAAGTCAAATATAGAGGAAGTTAGCAATATGATAGTGGCAATTGTTAAGGAAAGATACGATAATTAATATACTATACAGTTGACACTTCATACAAAGTGTATTAATTGGTAATTTCGTGTTTGAATAAGTATATGTCTGGAGGCAATTTGTTCAGGAAAGTTAAGGGATTTAGAGATATTTTTGGTGTTGAGGCAAACTATTGGGGACTTGTTGAAGATATTGCAAAAAGGGCTTTCAGGAGTTTTGGGTTTAGTGAGTTTAAACTCCCTATACTTGAAAGGGTGGAAGTGTTTGACAGGGGGATTGGTTCATCTACTGATATTGTAGAAAAAGAGATGTTTGTATTTAAAGACAGAAATGAGGAAATACTCGCACTAAGGCCTGAAGGCACTGCTTCACTGGTCAGGGCATATATTGAGAATAATTTGAATAATCCACCCGGTGTTAAAAAGTATTATTACTACGGGCCTATGTTTAGAAGAGAAAGACCACAAAAGGGGAGATTCAGACAGTTTTATCAGCTTGGTGTTGAGGTGTTTGGGAGTACTTCACCATTGACGGATGCTGATGTTATAAATTTGCTTTATTCTTTTTTTGAAAAGTGTGATATACTTGAATATCTTACACTTGAAATTAATAGTGTTGGCTGCCCTGTTTGCAGGCCTTCATACAGGGACAAGCTTGTAGATTATCTCGGTGATAAAAAAGAATTATTATGTGGTGACTGTCAGAGAAGGCTTCACACAAATCCGCTGAGAATTCTTGACTGCAAGGTTGAATCCTGCAAGAGTATTACCAGCCTTGCGCCTCTAATGATAGATAACCTTTGCGGTGAATGTAATGAACACTTTAACGACACCAAAAAATATCTTGACTTTATGGGAATAAAATATGTTGTTAATCCGAAGATAGTCAGAGGTCTTGATTATTATGTGAGAACAGCATTTGAGATGACAACTGATGTTCTTGGTGCAAGCAGTGCAGTTGGTGCAGGCGGTAGATATGACGGTCTTGTAAAGACCCTTGGGGGGCCAGATGTGCCAGGTATTGGATTTGCGATAGGGGTTGACAGACTTGTTGATATAATGATGCAGAAAGATTTTGGACTGAAAGAACAAATTGACCTATTTGCAGTGATATTTGACAAGGAAAGTCTTGACAACGTCTTACCTGTGATAAATAAACTCAGAAAAGATGGTTTTTCTGTTGAGTTTGACTATGAGACCTCTTCAATAAAATCTCAGATGAAGAAATCCGACAGATTGAATGCAAGGTTTGCAATATTTTTTGGAGAAGATGAATTGAAAAAAGGTGTTGTTACAATAAAGAATATGAAAAATTCAACTCAGAATGAGGTTGAAATAGAAAAAATAGCTGAATATTTAAAGGCTCAGACAGCATAAAGGAGGACACAGTGCTTACGCATATGGGTGATTGGAGAAGGACGCATAGTTGCGGTGAATTAACAGGAAAAGATGTTGGCAAAGAAGTAATATTAATGGGGTGGGTTCAAAGAAGAAGGGACCACGGCGGAGTTATATTTATAGACTTGAGGGATAAAGAAGGGATTACTCAAGTTGTTTTGAATCCGGAAATAAGTAACGATGCTCACATGCTTGGAGAAAATATTAGAAGTGAATATGTGATAGCTGTAAAAGGTAAGGTTGATAACAGACCTGAAGGAACAGTTAACGAAAAACTGAAAACAGGTGAGATTGAGGTGATTGTTAACGAGCTTAAGATTTTAAACAATTCACTGCCTTTACCGTTTTTAATTGAAGATGCCGTAAATATCGGGGAGGATATCAGGCTTAAATACAGATACCTTGATTTGAGGAGACCTTCCCTTAAGAATAACATAATTACAAGACACAAACTTACGAGGACTATCAGAGAGTATTTATACAGTAAAGGGTTTCTTGACATTGAAACCCCATTTTTGACAAAAAGTACACCAGAGGGTGCAAGAGACTATCTTGTGCCAAGCAGGGTAAACCCCGGTAAGTTTTATGCACTGCCACAGTCTCCTCAGATGTTCAAGCAGCTTTTGATGGTATCAGGCTTTGAAAGGTATTTTCAGATTGTCAGATGTTTCAGGGATGAGGATTTAAGGGCGGACAGACAACCTGAATTTACACAGCTTGATATGGAAATGTCTTTTATAGATAAAGAAGATTTGATGAAGCTTATTGAGGGACTTTTTGTAGAGATATTTGACAAAGTTGTTGGCGTTAAAATTCAAACCCCTTTTCCTGTAATGAGCTATGACGATGCTATGGAAAAGTATGGACACGATGCACCCGATACAAGATTTGAGATGCATCTTAAAACAATTACCGATTTGCTTAAAGATACCGAATTTAAAGTTTTCAGAGATGTCATCAAATCCGGAGGGGTTGTAAAAGCTATTAATGCAAAAGGAGCTTCCGATTTTTCCAGAAAGGACATAGATGATTTGACAAATTTTGTTACGTCACTTGGTGCAAAGGGGCTTGCATATATTAAGATTACAGAATCAGGCATGAATTCTCCTATATTAAAATTTCTTGGTGAAGATACTATAAATAATATAATCAAAGAGATGGACGGCAAGCCCGGGGATATAATTTTCTTCGGTGCTGGTGATAAGAAAACAGTTAACCTTTATATGTCAAAACTTAGACTTGAGCTTGGTAAACGTCTTGGCCTTATTGATAAAGGCAAATATTCTTTTGTGTGGGTAGTTGATTTTCCTCTTCTTGAATGGGATGAGGAGGAAAAAAGATTTGCTGCTGTTCACCACCCATTTACTGCTCCTCTTGATGAAGATGTAGAACTTTTTGATACTGACCCTGGCAAAATAAGAGCAAAGGCTTACGACCTTGTGCTTAATGGCTCCGAGATAGGTGGAGGAAGTATTAGGATACATAGAAGTGACATACAACAAAAGATGTTTGATACCCTGGGGCTCACAAAAGAAGAGTGCGAGCAGAAGTTTGGATTTTTTATAGAAGCACTTAAGTATGGGACTCCTCCTCACGGAGGTATTGCATTTGGTGTTGACCGAATAGCTTCTATTATTTGTAAAGCAGATTCTATAAGGGATGTTATTGCGTTTCCAAAGACACAAAAAGCAACTGACTTAATGTCCGATGCCCCTAATTATGTGGATGAAAAACAGCTTAAAGAGCTTTACATCAAGGTGGATATATTGGAAAAAGAATGATATTAATGGTTTGACAAGTAGCTATATGTGTGTTATCTTCAGAAAGAATTAAGGAGGTTGTTATGAAGAGAGTGACCAAAATTTTACTTGTAGTTTCAGTGTTGGCGTTTGCTGTTTCCTGTGCAAAACCACCTATGAAAGCTTATGATGATGCTCAGGCTGCACTTAAAGGTGCTCAGGGTTATAATGCTGAGAAATGCGCTCCAGCCGAATATGCTGAGGCAAACAAGGCATTTCAAAATGCTGAACAAAAGATGGAAGAAGCTAAGAATCATACATTTAAAGGAAAATATTACGATGAAGCTGAAGCAAGCCTGAATGAAGCTAAAGCAAAGGCTGCTGAGGCTGAAAAAATTGCTAAGGAAAGAAAGGAAGAAAATGATAAAGTTGCTATGAAGCTTGAAGAATATGGGAAAGAGATTGAGGCTTTGAAAGGGGATGCCACTAAGTATTCTTCAGTTACGTATACCCAATTAACTGAAAAGTACAACAGAGCGAAGGCCTATGTAGACGATTGTAAGCCTGAGGAGGCAAAAGCACTTATGGCTGAAATTGAAGAGCTTCTGAAGAAGAATAAGGAAGCTATAGCAGCTGCGAAGGCTGAAGAGATCAAACAGGCTATGTTGAAAGCAGAGGCTGAAAAGGCAAAAGAAGCTGAAATGTATACAGTTTCAAAAGGTGACAGTTTATGGAAAATTTCTGATAAAAAATATATGAACCCATTTATGTGGCCACTTATCTACTGGGCTAATAAAGACAAAATAAAAGACCCTGATCTTATATTTCCCGGTCAGATGTTTAAAGTAAGAAATGACTATACCGGTGTAGAAAAGGATGATGCTATAAAATTTTCCAAAAATAGAGGGCCATGGTCACTGTTTGATGGTAAATAAGACAAAGCCGACGAAAGTCGGCTTTTTTTGTATCAAAATAAGGGGTAAAAGATGAAAGTATTTGTTACAGGTGCAACATCAGGATTTGGTGAGGCGATAGCATACAAATTTATTGAAAATGGCCACGATGTGATTATTTCAGGGAGAAGGGCTCAAAGACTGAAAGATATTTCAGATAAAAAAGGGTGTGGTTTTGAGGAGCTGGATGTCACAGACAGAGATGCTGTGTTTAAAGTTTTTGAGAGACATAAGGATGTGGATCTACTTGTTAATAATGCTGGACTTGCGCTGGGGCTTGAGCCTGCCCACCTGACAAATATCGAAGACTGGGAAAGAATGATAGATACAAATATAAAAGGTGTTGTTTACTGCACAAGGGCAATATTGCCTTTTATGGTAAAAAGGAACAAGGGGCATATTATTAATATCGGCTCAGTAGCAGGTAGCTGGCCATATCCAGGGGGTAATGTTTATGGCAGCACAAAGGCTTTTGTCGCACAATTTTCAAGAAATTTAAGAAATGACTTATTTGGGACAAAGGTCAGATGTACAAACATTGAGCCAGGCATGGCAAATACCGAGTTTTCTACAGTCAGATTTAAAGGGGACAAAAATAGGGCTGATAAAGTTTACGAAAATACAAAGCCTTTGACTTCAGAAGATATCGCTGAAGCGGTGTATTGGTGTGCCACACTTCCGGAGCATGTTAATATCAACTCTATAGAGCTTATGAGTGTTTATCAGACATGGAATGCGTTTAGAATTTACAGGGATGAAAATATAGACTGACTTTAAGTTCACCAACTTTAATAGTTTTCTTTCTTATAGTTTAATCTACTACGAATATTTTTTTGAAATCGCTTATCTGTTTGCTGTTTCCAATTATTGCTATATTGTCACCTGCTGAGAAGATAAAGTCCTTGTCAGGGTTTGAAATTAGTGCCCCTTTTCTCAAAACTCCAATTATTGACACACCTGTCAGGTTGCGAATATTAAGCTCACTGATTGATTTACCGGAGAGGGAGCTATTGTCAGGGATTTTAAACCATGTTAAATCAAACAATTTGGAAGCAAGCTGAAGGTTTGTCAGCTCATCGTAATTATCTTTATTTTCATAAAGTGAAGAGTATAAATCTCTTCTTACCAAGTCAGTAAATTTTTGAATCTCAGACCTTGGAATATCATAGTGTATAAGTGCCTGCCTTGCAATTTCAAGGCTTGCTTCAAATTCAGGCTGGACAGCTTCATAAATTCCAAGCTCATTTAAAAGTTTTAAATGTTCGATACTGCTTGCTCTTGCAACAGTGTGAAGAGATTGATTAAGTTTTTTCACTTGTTCAACAATTGTTTTACTTATGATAATATTTGGGACGGTAATAAGCATCAAGTTTGCACTTTCAACCTTTGCAGCTTTTAATATAACTTCCTGTGAAGCATCACCGTAAATAACAGGATAATTTTTATTTTTGGCGCTTTCATATTTCCGATAATCCATTTCTATAAGGATAAAATCTATTTCAAATTTTGATAAAATTTCTGCAATATAGTTTCCAAGCCTTCCTGCTCCGGCAATAATAATGTGTTCAGAAATTTCATCATTAGGTATACTTATAGTGTGCAGAGGCTCTTTTTTGCTTGATTTTCTTCTCCACGCATATAAAGGAGCGGTAAAGTTAGATATGACAGGTGTTAACACCATGGTAATAATAGCTGTATTTAGAATCAGGTAATATAAATCTTGTGATATTGAGTTTGTACTGATACCTACCCTTGCAAGCACAAATGAAAATTCACCTACCTGAAAAAGACCAAGCCCAAGTGCAAAAGGGACTACATTGTGATATTTAAATATAAGTGCAAGACTTGAGAATATTGTGCCCTTGATTATGGAAATAAGTACAGCTGCTGCTATTACCATTTTCCAATGCTTAATAAGAAAGCTCGGGTCAAAAAGCATACCTACCGACACAAAAAACAACAAAACAAAAAGGTCACGCAAAGGGATAATATCGTTTAAGGCCTGATGTCCATAATCGGATTCACTCAAAACCATTCCTGCAACAAATGCTCCAAAGGCATAAGAAAGCCCGAAAATGTATGAAATATAGCCGATACCAAGCCCCATAGCGGTAATAGAAAGCAAAAATAATTCTCTTGAATTCCAGCTTGCAACATATTTAATGATTTTAGGAACAATCTTTGTCCCCAGAAAAAACATAAATACTAAAAACACTGCTGCTTTAATCCCTGCATACCCTAAAATACTTAAAGCATTTTGTGGATTATTGAGCTGAGGAAGTATGATAAGCATCGGCACCACTGCCAAATCTTGCACCAGAAGCATGCCAATCATTACTCTACTTGAGAGTGTCCCAAGCCTTTCCTGTCTCATTAATGTTTTTAACACGACCATTGTACTTGAAACAGAAATTGTCGCTCCAAACCAGATTGAGTTTACTTTATCAAATCCGAAAAACTGTCCCAATAAGTAGCCAAAAAGTGTAGTTAAGCCAACCTGAATAGGTGTACCGATGAGCGCTATCTTTTTTACAGGTTTTAATTCTTTTAAAGAAAATTCTATCCCGAGCGCAAAAAGCAGGAGTGCGACACCGATTTCGGCAAGAAGCTCGATATTATGTGTATCAGTTATGGTTAGCCAAGTAGTTGAAGGCCCAACAATAATCCCAGCTAAAATGTAGCCCAATATCAAAGGTTGTCTGAGCTGCTGAGCTATTATTCCGCCGATTAACCCCACAATAAGTATTATCGATATGTCAGTTACTATGCCCAATTTGTTATCTCCGATTTATTTATAATTTTTATTTTGTCAAACAAAGTTATTGCTACAAACCTTTCTTTTTTTTATCATAGCAAAATAACTTAAAAAACTCTATGAGGAAAAATGAGTATTTTACAAAATTTACCTGGTAGCCCTTTTACCCTATTTGAAAATTGGTTTTTGGAAGCTGTAGATAATAATATACTTGAGCCAAACAGCTTTACTCTTGCAACTGTAGGAAAGGATTTAAGACCATCCCAAAGAATCGTCTTACTTAAAAGCTATGATGATCAAGGTTTTTTATTTTTTACAAATACTGATACTAAGAAAGTCAGACAGATTAATGAAAATAGCTTTGTTTCAGCTCACTTTGCATGGCTTAAGCTTGAGAGGCAGGTCAGAGTTGAGGGAATTGTAAAAAGCATTTCCACGACAGAGCTCATAAAAACCTTTTTTAAAAGAGATTCGGGGTTAAAAAAAGGGGATTGGATTTCGGTCAAAAGCGATATTGTTACTTTCAGAAGGATAGTTGAGTCAAAATTTGATAATCTACGATTTAATCTAAATGGATTTAAAAATATTTCTATGCAGGACATAAGGTGTTATGTTATTGAGCCTGTATATTTTGAATTTTGGCAAGGGTGTGTTGACAAATTTTATGAAAGTGTCGAGTATGTTTTTGATGGAGAAAATTGGAATTTAAAGATAAATGATTGATGGAGAAAATATATGAATAGCTATGAAGTTATTGAAAAATTAAGAGAGCATGATCTCCTGAAAGTAATAGACAGTGAAGTGAATATTTATCTTGAGGCTGCTCACCTTGCATATATTGAGGTGAAAAAAGAGGATAGCAAGGCTCTTCTTTTTACAAATGTAGTGGATAGGAAAAGTGGTAAAAAATTTATTGAGCCTGTCTTGATGAATGTTTTTTGTAACTATAAGGCAGTTGAGCTTTTTATAGGTGATGTTGATAAAATTGCTGAAAGTATTGAAAAATTAATAAAAATGAAACCGCCTCTAAAGTTTACCGACAAAATATCGATGCTTAACGACCTTTTTGCTCTTAGAACTGTTTTTCCAAAAAGATTGAATAAAAAAGGGGAATGTCAGGAAATAGTAAAGTTGGGAAAAGATGCTAAGTTGAGCGATTTACCTATTTTAACTACTTGGGAAAAAGATGGTGGCCCGTTTATAACGATGGGGCAGGTTTATACAAAAAGTCTTGACGGGAAAATGAACAATCTCGGTATGTATCGCCTGCAGGTGTATGATGATTATACCTTGGGGATGCATTGGCAGATTCATAAGGATAGTAATCATTTTTTTCATGAATATAAAAAGGCAGGTAAAAAGATGCCTGTATCAATTGCAATAGGGGGTGACCCTTTGTATATTTGGTGTGGTCAAGCTCCTCTTCCCATTGGTGTATTTGAGCTTATGCTTTATGGTTTTATAAAAAAGAAGAGTGCAAGACTTGTAAAATCAGTCACAAACGATATTTATGTGCCTTATGACGTGGATTATGTAATTGAGGGGTTTGTTGACCCATCTAAATTGAGAGTAGAAGGCCCTTTTGGGGATCACACCGGATATTATACTCTTGAAGAGGAGTATCCCTTTTTGGAGGTGTCTGCAATTACTCAAAGGAAAAATCCCGTATTTGCTGCTACAGTGGTAGGAAAGCCCCCTTTGGAAGATAAATATATGGGCTATGCTACTGAAAGAATCTTTTTGCGCCTATTAAAGACGACTACGCCGGATTTAATAGATTATTATATGCCTGAAAATGGAGTGTTTCATAATTTAATCATTGCAAAAATAAAGACACTTTATCCAGGTCATGCTCAGCAGGTGATGCATGCTTTTTGGGGGGTAGGGCAGATGAGCTTTGTAAAGCATGCAATTTTTGTGGGTGAAAATGCTCCGGATTTACGAAGCAAGGAGATTATTCCTTATATCTTAAATAGGTTTAAAATTAAAAATATGCTTATTTCAAAAGGTGTTGTTGATGCTCTTGACCACAGCTCAGATGAGTTTGCTGTTGGCGGAAAATTAGGTGTTGATTGTACGGGAGAAGAAATCAGTGATGATAAGATTGAAATAATAAACGATGAGATTTTATTGAACAAGATTAAAGGGATTGTAAAAGATGTGGTTGATTTGCGGCAATATTATACTGATACAAAAAATCCTCTGTGTATCATTGCAGTTAAAAAAGCACGAAAGATGCAGCACCTTTTTGAAGATTTAAAAGGAGTGTTTAAATATATTAAAATCCTTATAATTGTTGATAGCGATATCAATGACATAGATAATCCGTATATGTTGTTGTGGCGGGTTGTCAATAATATTGACAGTAACAGGGATATTTTTGTTTATGAAAATACGGTTGGTATTGACGGCACAAACAAGGGTAAGATTGATAATTTTCCGAGAAGATGGCCTGATGATGTGCTTTGTACAGAAAGTGTCCTTGACAGCCTTAAAAATCGAGGTTTGACTGATATTGATGATAATTTTATAAAAAAGTGGGGACTTTTATAGGGGCTAATCAATGTTATGGATTTATAATTTTGAGACTTTTATTATTGCGAGCATTTTGCTCAACATGACGCCTGGGGTAGATACGTTTTATATTCTAAAGTATAGTGCTTCCCAAGGGAAGAAAGCAGGTTTTTGGGCAGCTTTTGGCATATTGTCAGGGATATTGTTTCATACATTTATGGCATCTGTTGGGCTTTCTGCATTGATAGTTAAATCTGCAACTGTTTATTCTTTTGTTAAAATTATAGGCTCGTTATATTTAATATATTTAGGGATTAGGATGTTATTGGAAAAAGGAAAAATTAGAGAAGAAACAGAAAATATAAGGTCTGAAGACACATTGAAAATATTTAGGCAGGGATTTTTGACCAATGCATTAAATCCAAAAGTTGCAATTTTTTTTCTTGC
>NZ_JBSQOT010000025.1:0-29459 GCF_055117995.1 Deferrivibrio sp.
TTTGAAGGCTATAAGGGGCTTCCTATCTTGTCAATGGCTTGCACTGATGAAGGGATAAAGGTAGCTGAAGATATATTACATAGAAAAGGTTTTGTAAGGCTTTTTCAGTGGGCTCCTCAAGTATTTCCAAAGCCTGGGCTTAAGATTGAGCCGATGCCAAACTACGTATTTCAAGTGTATCAATATCCAAAGTTGTATAATTATGCTCCGCAAGAAGAGAAAGAGGAACTTTTGGTGGATATGCGCCTTGCAATTAGGCATGAGCTAGAGACTCAGGATCTTGGTTATGTTTACTCGTTTTGGCCTGATGTTTTGACGCTTAAAGAGATTGGTGACCCGTCAGATATTGGCGAATATTTTAATCTTTGGGAAGAAAACGACTACTTTAAGGCTAAGATTATTACTGCTCAGTGTAGGCAAAATACAAATTATGATATTGTAAGGTATGCGGCACACCCGTTTTTTCTTCAGGGTTACACAGCACTTGCTAATGGTGAAAACACATTTTACGAGAAAAATAAAAACTTACAAAAGAAGCTTTATAAAGGTTACATAGGTTTTGAGTCTGACTCTCAGTGCTTTTTATATACTTTACATTATGTGCATAAGAAACTTAAGTGGCCTTTAATTTATTATAAACACACAATAACTCCTATCCCTTTTGAAGAGCTCTCTCAACGGGAAGACGGACACATACTTGCAAATATCAGGGCAAGTCTTGCTCATTTGGAAATAAATGGACCAAATACTATAATTGGTGTTTTGCCTGATGGAACACTATTTACTTGTTGTGACTCAAAAAAATTAAGACCAGTTGTGGTAGGCAGAGATGAGAATACCGTGGTTATAACTTCTGAGGTTACAGGAATTAATGATATTCTGCCTAATCGTGACTGGCAGGATGATATTTACCCCGGGGAGAGGGAGATGGTTGTGATTAATGATGAGCTGGAGGTAGTAAGATGGCAACAGTAAAAGTTAATCAACTGGCAAAAGATGATTTGTTTTGGCAAATAGATTATAAACACGACAGATGTACTTTGTGTGGCAAGTGTGTTGCTTCCTGCCCGTTTCAGGCTATTGAAGCAAAGGTAGAGAAAAGAAGAAAAGTAGTAAGCGAAGATATTACGCCTAATCCAAAGGTATATTTTCAGACGATACCTGTAATCAAGCAGGTTATAAGTGAATATAATTTTTGCAGAGGTTGTGGGATTTGTGAAAAGGTGTGCCCTAATGATGCCATTAAGCCTGTCAGAAACTCCGATCATAGATTTCAGGCAAAATATAGGGCAACTGTTGCCGACCCATTTAAAAGGGGAGGTCGCTCAAATCTTGAAACTGATGGCAGGACATTGGATAAAATCAAAGTGGGTAGAATTTCTCAGATGACTGACCCATCATTAGATGCGCAGAGGCATACTTTTGACATGAGAGCACCCTTTGGAAGAGTGCTTGCTCCGAATGAGATTCCTCTTGAGGTTGACAGCTGTGGCAAACTTGTTTTGAAGAATAACTTGCCACCCGTAAGATGGATTTACCCTATAATAATAGGTGATATGTCTATTGGAGCGCTTTCTTGGAGGATGTGGGAAGCTCTTGCCATAGCTACGGCATATCTAAATGAAGAGGTTGGCATCCCTATCAGGATGTGCTCAGGTGAAGGTGGAGTCCCTGTCAGGCTTCTAAAATCAAGATTTTTAAAATACATTATTTTGCAAATAGCCTCAGGTCACTTTGGGTGGAACAGAATTGTAAATGCTATGCCTCATATGGTGGAAGATCCTGCAGGTGTGCTTATAAAAATAGGTCAAGGTGCAAAACCGGGCGACGGCGGACTTTTGATGGCAAAAAAAGTAGCCAAGCATATTCAGGAAATTAGGGGTGTGCCAAAAGCAGACCTTTTGAGCCCTCCAAATCATCAGGGGCTTTATTCCATAGAGGAAAGTGTTCAAAAGATGTTTTTATCTTTTAATGCAGCATTTAAATTTAGGGTGCCTGTTGCGATAAAGGTTGCAGCAAGTGCTACAAGTGTTTCAGTTTACAATAACTTATTACGAGACCCGTATAATATCGTAGGAGGATTCTTTCTTGACGGTATAGATGGTGGTACCGGTGCCGCTCATGAAATATCCCTTGATCATACCGGTCATCCGATTGTTTCAAAGTTAAGAGACTGCTACAAAGCTGCACTTCACCAAGGTAAACAAGGGCAGATACCTCTTTGGGCAGCAGGTGGAATGGGTAAGAATTGGAACTTGGCAGCGGATGCTTTTAAAATGATTTGCCTCGGTGCAAACGGGATATTTACCGGCAAACTTATGCTCCAATTGGCAGGCTGTGTAGGCAATGATATGGGCAAATGTAATGCATGCAATACAGGGCTTTGTCCGGTAGGTATATGTACTCAAAATCCGACACTTGTTAAAAGGCTCGATATAGATAAAGTCGCTGAAAATATTGTAAATTACTTTATCGCAGTTGACCATGAGCTTAAAAAATTGATGGCACCTGTAGGTAACAGCTCTTTGCCTGTCGGCAGATCTGATGCACTTATCTCCACAGATAAGTCTGTAGCTGAAAGATTAGATATAAATTATGCTTGTTAACTTGGGGGATTGTGATGAGTAAGAAGATTTATATTGAAGGGATAAGAAATGGCAAAAGGATTTCTACACAAACTCTTTTGCAAGAAATATATCAAGCTTTGGATAAAGGGATTAATGAAATAGTTGTGGATGGCTGCGGCCAGCATGACATTGGTGGGCCGTTGTGGTCAAAAGATGGGAAACCATTAAAATTTGTAGTCAAAAATCCGGGTCAGAGAGTTGGTTCGATGGGGATGCAGGGGACTACGATTATTGTGGATGGTCCAGCTCCGGCAGATGTCGGCTGGCTTAATGCCGGAGCCGAAATTATTGTTAAAGGTGATGGAGGCGATACCACAGCTCATTGCGCTGCAACCGGTAAAATTTTTATAGGTGGGCGCGTCGGCACTCGCTCAGGTGCTATGATGAAATATGACCCGAAGTTTCCAAGACCTGAATTTTGGGTATTAAAAAATACCGGTTCTTTTAGCTTTGAATTTATGGGTGGTGGGATTGCGGTCGTCTGCGGATATGACTGTGAGGAGATGGAATCTGTTTTAGGCTACAGAAGCTGTGTTGGCATGGTAGGCGGGACGATTTATGTTAGGGGGAATGTGAAGGATTTATCAGATGATGTGTGGTTGATGGATTTAACTGATGATGACTGGGAATTTTTGGATAAAAATCTACCTGTCTTTTTAGAGAAAATTGAAAGGCCTGGCGCACTCGGTAAGATTTCAAAAAGAAAAGATTGGAAAAAGATTGTTGCAAAGACATATGAAGAGAGAGCACACAAGTCTTTTATGGCAATAAATGAATTTAGGAAAAACAAGTGGGTTGAAGGTGGGATATTCGGAGATTTGCTTTATGATAACTACGAAGTAGCAGAGTTTGTAGAAAGGAAAGATTTAAGGTTAAGATACCCTGAGTGGTTAAATGCCAACTATTCCGCCCCTTGTGAATATAATTGCCCTACATATATACCGACTCAAAAGAGGATTTCACTTTTGAGACAAAATAAGGTTAAAGAGGCCTTGGAGATGGTGCTTGACTACAGCCCATTCCCCGCATCTGTTTGCGGGCAGGTTTGTCCAAATCTTTGTATGGATGAATGTACAAGGTTGTATGTGGATTTGCCGGTTAGGATTAAGGAATTGGGGCTACTAAGTGCCGAAATTAAAGCAAAAAAATGTGAAACCACAAAAGATGAAAAGGTAGCGGTAATCGGCTCAGGTGCATCAGGCCTTGCTTGTGCATATCAGTTAAGACTTATGGGCTATCATGTTGAAGTGTTTGAAAAAGACAGTGTGCTTGGCGGTAAGTTAATGCAGGTTATTCCCGAAGAAAGACTCGATAGAAAGATTCTTGAGACTGAGATTCAGAGAGTGCTTGATACCGGGGTGATTGCCCATACAAATGTTAACGTTGACAAGAAAAAGTTAAAAGAGCTTGATAAAGAGTTTGACGCAATAGTCTTGGCTGTGGGGGCTCATAATCCGATTGTTTTGCCTGTTGAAGGGAGTGAGAGGCTTGTCAAAGGGCTTGATTTCTTAAAGGCAATAAATAAAGGTGAAAAACCAAAAGTTGGAAAAAATGTTGTGGTAATCGGTGCGGGCAATGCCGGGATGGATGTGGTGATTGGTGCTTATGAAATGGGTGCAGAAAAAGTTGTAGCTATTGATATTCAAAAACCTGCTGCTTTTGAAAAAGAGATTGAGCATGCCAAAAAATTAGGCGCTGAAATATTATGGCCTTGCTTTACCGAAAAGATCACTGATAAAGGGGTCGTGCTGAAAGATGGCACTTTGATACCTGCAGATACCGTTATTGTGTCTATCGGGGACAGGCCTGATTTCTCAATGCTTGAAAGGGAATACCTGGATGAGAAGGGAAGAGTGTTAATCAATGAATATTTACAGTCAACTGTTAATCCAAAGATATTTGTGCCGGGAGATGCAATAAAATTAGGGCTTTTTACTCATGCACTTGGTGATGGTAGGAAGGTTGCTCTCAATATTGATAGAATGTTTAAAGGGATAACTCTCAGTAAGTTTGAAAAGGCACCTAAAATACCTCAGGATAAGGTAAAAAATGAGTATTATCACCCTATGAATGCTCAGGCTGTTTCTAAAATGCAGACAGAGGATGAAACAAAAAGGTGTATGAGTTGCGGTTTTTGTCGTGATTGTCATTTCTGTGAAGAAGTTTGCCCCGAGCAGGCAATTAGCAGGATAGAGAAATCTGATGGCAACTTTGAATATTTAAGTGATTCTAATAAATGTATTGGGTGTGGTATTTGTGCCGGTGTCTGCCCTTGTGGAATATGGGTTATGAGAGACAATATTGAAAAATATATAGAAAGTTAAAAGGCAGGGTTACCTGCCTTTTATTTTTTCAATCTTATTAAGGTATTCTGCTGGTAACGTACAACTACCTAAATTGCCAAGGGTAACATTGTCCTTATTATCTCCGTGGAAGTCGCTCCCGCCTGTAACAAGCAAGTCATACTTTTTGGCAATTTCTATATAATGTTTGCAATCCTCTTTTGAATGCAGCGGACATATCGCTTCTATCCCTTTTAATCCTAAGTCCACTAATTGTCTTATAAAGGTGTCAAACTTTTCATTATCAAGCCCCAAAGTTATCGGATGTGCAATTACCGGGATTCCACCTGATTCAATAATTAATTTGATAGCGTCGTCAGTATTGAGCTTTTCTTTGCTTTCGTAAAAAGGCTTTCCTTTTGCTAAATATTTTTCAAATGCTTCTTCAACAGATGATACTATACCTTTTTTTACTAGGAATTTGGCAATATGCGGACGTCCTAACTCCCCTTTGTTATCATGTGATATCTGCTCTTGTGTTATCTTTTCATGAAAAAAATCAGATAGCTTGTTTAATATTTTTTCATTTCTCTGCTTACGATAAGTTTTTAGCCTGCTCAGATTTTCTCTTAATGGTCCGTATTTGTGATTAACGAACAAGCCCAACATATGAAAAGTTCCATTTTTAATTTCAAGGCTTATTTCAACACCCGGTATTTTTTTAAGATTAGATTCACAGCATAAAAAGTCATCAATGCCGTCTATAGTATCATGGTCAGTCAGTGCCAATATTTTTATGTTTTTAGTCTCTGCAAGTCTACATAATTTTTCTGGGGTAAAAGTTCCGTCAGAGTAGGTTGAATGTGTATGTAAATCAATCATCTGTATTTTCCTTTATACAAGAGTTATTTTTTCTAATCCATAATATACAGCCTTGTTTTAGTCAAGCAAAGTTGTAAACTAAAATTATCCTTCTTTGTAAATATTAACTAAAAAAGTCTTGTATAACAATTAAAATTACAATAGTTTATTATATGAAAGAACAACTGAGTTTTATTTTAAAAAATATTCATGGCGTAATTTTCCTTATAGATTTAGATGGTAAGTTTGTGCTTTCTGAGGGTTTGGCTTTAAAAAGGCTGGGACTTAAGGCAGGTGAGATTGTTGGTCTTTCAGTCTATGATGTCTATAAAGACTATCCTGATATAGTTAAATCAGTTAAAATTGCACTTCAAGGGGAAACAGTAAAGAAGAAAATTAAAGTTAATGATTTGTGTTTTGACGTTATTTTTTCTCCCTATATTGAGGATAACGTCGGGCAGACGGGAGTAATCGGGCTTGCAACCGATATTACAGATATTGAGTCGGCAAAAGCGACAATGGCAGATAATAAAAATAATTTCAAAACAATAATAGATTTGGCACCTGAATGTTTTTTGATGGGAGACCCAAAAGGGAATATTATTTACGTAAATGATAAAGCTGAAGAGATAACCGGTTATTCTGCAAAAGATATTTTAAATAAAAATATTTCAATACTTTTTACTGAAGAATCTCTAAAGGAAAGGCCTTTGAGATATGACCTTCTTAAAAAGGGTGAGGCTGTGATATCTGAACGGGAGATCAAAAAGAAAAATGGTGATATTGTTACTATTCAATCAAATTCCAAACAGATGCCGGATGGAACATTTGTAACATTTATCAGAGATATTTCTAAATTAAGAAAAGAGCAGAGAGTGGGTGAAAATAATGCTCGTCTTGAATCTCTCGGAGTCCTTGCTGCTGGCATTGCACACAATTTTAATAATCTTATGACAGGTATTTTTAATTATACTTCTATTGCCAGTTACCATTCAAAGGAGCTTTATACGAAAGAAATGCTTAATAAAGTCCAGCTTCTGATTGACAAAGTTAGAAGCCTTACTGCCAGGCTTATCACATTTTCAGCTGGTGGGTATATTGAGAAGAGTTATTGCAATGTGGAGAATATTGTAAATGAAATTATCAAAAATATTGAAAATCCGAAATATACAGTTGAAAATATTGTAAATACAAGCTCGATATCTGAAATTGATGAGGCGCAATTTAGGTTAGCTGTTGAAGGTATTCTTAATAATGCTGTCCAATCAATGCCTGATGGAGGTAAGTTGACAGTTTCTTCCCAAAAGATTAAACTTGATGATAGCAATAGCTATTCACTTAAAGGTGGGGAATATATAAAACTTTCTGTCAAGGATGAAGGGATAGGAATTTCCAGCGAAAGTTTATCAAAAATATACGACCCTTTTTATTCAACAAAAGATGGTCACGACGGAATAGGGCTTTCAATTGCTTATTCCGTAATAAAAAAACTTGATGGAACAATAAATTGCAAATCTACCCCAGGGGTTGGCACTGTTTTTGATATTTTATTGCCTGTGGTAAATTGAAGCTGTTTTATATTGGAAGCATCTTTTAAAGATTCCTGATTTTTTTACAATTGTTAAAATACTAAGCCTTAATATAAGAAAGTTGCTAATGAATAACCTTACTGTAACGATTATGAATAAGTTCAAAGAATACCAAAAATGCCCAAGGGGGGACTCGAACCCCCACGGGTGAAATCCCACAGGATCCTGAATCCTGCGTGTCTACCAATTCCACCACTTGGGCAAAATAATGTCAGAATGATGATATAGTTATTAATTTATTTATTGTCAACTACAAAATAACGGGCGGTGGGAGGGTCGAACTCCCCACCTTAGGTTCCGGAGACCTACGCTCTATCCAACTGAGCTAACCGCCCTAAATGACTTTTATTGCTGCTCTGTACCCTTCTTCTATAATAATTTTTGCCTTGTGATAGTCAAACATACCTATATTTTTAAGGTTAGGCTCTATTAAAATTTTAGGTGGGTGGCATTCCAATGAGTATTTTGTTTGATAATAATTCATAATGCTGAAAGACTTGTATAATGTTGTAACAATATTAGGCAAATCACCATTAATATTATTTGAAAGATGTTTGTTAAGATTTATGGAAACTATTCTCTTGTAACCTTTTTCCCTTAAAACTTCATTTGGTAAAGGCATACTCACTGCCCCATCAACGTATATGCTACCATTAATTGTTGCAGGGGTAAATATACCGGGGATAGAGATACTTGCCCTAATCGCATCAATCAGACTCCCTTTTTCAAAAACTACTGGCTCACCTGTATTAAGGTCGGTAGCGACTATCATTAGTTTAATATCAGCATCCTCTATGTTTTGTTCGCCTAATGTAGACATTAAAAATTTACAAATTTTATCTCCATCCATAAGCCCTTTGGAAGGGAATAGGTTTATGTCAAAAAGTGAGAATACCTTCCTTTTGTCCAATGATAAAACATAATTTTTATAATCTTCAAGCTTGCCAAATGCGTAGTAAGCACCAATAACTGCTCCGATACTTGTACCTGCAATGGCATCAATCTGATATTTTTTTTCACTTAGTGCGTTGATTACTCCAATATGTGCAAGCCCTTTTGCCGAGCCACTACCCAGCGCTAATGCTACCTTTTTTCTATTAAAAAACATATTCACTCCGTAAAATATTCAGCGTTAGGATTGTAAAGAATAATTGCGCTTGTGGAAAATTCAGGCACCATCAAAAATGTCTCCGTAAGGTTTACGCCGATTGATTTCATATTTAACAACTTCCCTATAGTTTCATTCCCTTGTAAGTCAGGACATGACGGATAGCCGAAGCTGTATCTTTTACCTTGATACTTTTGCCTTAAGATTGATTCAATATTTTTATCATATTCATTATCAATCTTTAACTCTTTTCTTATTTTAAGATGCCAATATTCTGCTAATGCCTCTGTAATCTCTGTAAAAAGTCCGTGATAAAGAAAATAATCTTTATATTTTGATTCATCGTGTAACTTTTTGCAAAACTCTACTGTTTTTTCACCAATAGTTACTACCTGCATAGGTAAAATATCAAATTCATCATCTTTAAAATAGTCTGAGAGACAAAGATACGGCTCTTTGGCCTGTCTTGGAAATTCAAATTTTGCTATCTCTGACTTTGATTCGTCATAAATTTTTAAAGCATTATTTTCAGCCTTGCAGTAAAAGTATCCGTAACTAACCTTAGGGACTATAATGTTTTCACTAATTACTGTTTCTAACATTTGATTAAAAGTGTCATTTGTGGTGTTTAAAACTTCATCGAATTCACTTTCAGTCATGTTATTTTTCTTAAAGCCCCATCTTGTGGTAAATAGTGTATATTTATTTATATAGTTGCTAAATTCTCTGATTTTTATATCCTCTACACTTCTATAGCCTATAAATGGCGGGTTTATGTTAAGATTAACTGTCCTATCGATACGAGTATTTTCTGATTTTAGAGTAGATTTTTTATCTTTATTTGATTTACTTGCTTTTCTAACTGTAACTTTTTCTTCTGAAAGATAGGTAATTGCATTGAAGGCATCCCTGCAATAGAAAACTGCTCCAGGGATAATCGGCTCACATTCATTTACTACATATCCTTCAGTGAGGGCTGCTCCCCCTAAAAGGATTTTTAGATTCATGTTATGCTTACTTATCTCTTCAAGATTTTCTTTCATAATGAGTGTTGATTTGACTAAAAGACCGCTCATCCCAATTGCATCCGCGTTTACTTCCTGAGCTTTTTTAATCATATCCTGCACTTCAACCTTTATTCCAAGGTTATATACTTCATAACCGTTATTACTTAATATTATATCAACAAGATTTTTTCCAATATCGTGTACATCCCCCTTTACAGTTGCAAGAACAATTTTTCCTTTAACCTCGGAAGTGTTTTTTTCCATAAACCTCTCAAGATAATTTACCGATTTTTTCATTACTTCTGCAGATTGAAGTACGAAAGGAAGAAGCATTTTTCCACTTCCAAAAAGCTCACCAACCTCCTGCATGGCAGGCATAAGGATTTTATTGATAATATCAACAGGTTTGAAATTGATAAGAAGACTGTCCAGCAAAGACTCAAGCTCTGTCAAATCCCCTTTTATAAGTTTTGATTTAAGTTTTTCTTCATCAGAAAGATTTACATCAACTACTTTATCGACAGTATTGCCACTTTGCTTTGAAAAATATTCTATAAATTCATCAAGAGCATTTTCTTTGCCATCAATAAGGTTATTGCAAAGTTTTAATTCGGTTGGATTTATACTGCTTTCAGGGATTACTTTTGTTGCATGAACAATAGCCATGTCAAGCCCCGATTTTACAGCGCGGGATAAGAATACAGAGTTGAGAATCACCCTGCTTGCGGGGGAAAGTCCGAATGAGACGTTGCTTACACCAAGGACTGTTTTTGCCCCTTTTAGGCGATTTTTTATCATTTTTATTGCTTCAATTGTCTCAAGGGCAGCATACCTTAAAGTTTTGTCTCCACTTCCTATCGAAAACGTAAGAGGATCAAAAATCAAGTCTTCCGGGTTAAGATTATACTCATTTACCCATATATCATATATTTTCTGTGCTATTTCAAATTTGCCATTTGCATCCATAGCCATCCCTTTTTCGTCAATGGTAAGGGCTATGACCGCAGCTGGGAATTGTTTGACTATGTTTAAAATTTTGTGAAGTTTTTCTCCACCGTCTTCAAGGTTTATTGAGTTTATCACTGGTTTGCCAGCATATCTTTTAAGTGCTTCAAGGATTGCAGGTGGCTCGGTAGAGTCAATTACAATAGGGGCAATCAACTTTTGATTGAGCAGGGATACAAATTTTGCAATATCTTTTAATTCATTTCTTCCGGCATAAGCCACGCAGACATCTATAAGGTGTGATGAACCTTCCTGATCTTTTGCAATCTTGAGCATTCCGTCAAAATCTTCTTTTAATAAAAGCTCTCTGAAAGCTTTGCTTCCATTTGCATTTGCTCTTTCACCAATAATTGCAGGGGGAGGATCCTGTGTAAGGCTTGAGCCGGTATAAAGGCTTGAAACCATACCTCTTGCCGAAATTTTAAAAGGTTTTGGTGAGGGTTTTATATCTTTTACTTTTTCACTTATTTTTTTTATATGTTCATAAGTGGTCCCACAGCAGCCGCCAATTATATCCAGGTCGTATTTTTTGACAAGATTATAAACAATATCAGCCATTTTATCCGGTGTCATATTGTACACAAACTTTCCATTAATCGTTTCTGGAAGTCCTGCATTTGGGATACAGGATAGTCTGCCATTATATATTTTTCTAAAATCAGAGATAAATTTTTCCATCATATCAGGTCCAAGAGAACAATTTATGCCAAGTGAGAATACAGGGTAGTCAGAAAGTGTAGCAACTATTGCTGAAATGTCTGAGCCAAGGAGCATGGTGCCGTTTTGTTCGAGAGTCAATGAAACCATAATCGGAAGTTCAATGTTTTTATTTTTCATTGAATGAGTTACAGCATTTATTGCTGCTTTTACCTGAAGCAAATCCTGGCAAGTTTCAATTATAAATAGGTCTACACCGCCATCTATAAGGGCATCCGCCTGTTCAACATACATTTCAAAAAGGTCATCATAAGATATATGCCCCAAACTTGGCAATTTTGTGCCTGGTCCTATTGAGCCTGCAACATATCCGTTAAATTCCAGAGCAGCTTTTTTGGCTATTTTTGCCCCTTTAAAGTTTATTTCAAATACCTTGTCCTCAAGTCCAAACTCAGACAAAACGAGCCTCGTCCCTCCAAATGTATTTGTCTCAACCACTTTGGCGCCAGCCTTAAAGAAATTTTTATGTATTTCGTAGATAATATTTTCTTGGCAGATGTTTAAATATTCATTACAATTTGGGTGGCCGCAAAAATCACTTTCATTTAGTTCGTATGATTGGATGGTTGTACCCATTGCTCCATCAAAAATTACAATATTTTTTTGGGCAAATTCTTTAAAATTCATCTTTACTCCATTTATTGTTGTTGTACAGCAAAGAGAAAATATATTCTTTTGATTGATATGTAAAGTACATTGTTGGTAAGCTATCCTCCTAAATTACCCCACTCACCCACTCACCTATTCACCTACTCACCTATTTACCCATTCACCCACAAATCTAAGTGACTTCTGTTGTAAATTGGGTTAAAATGTATCATGGGAGATACCAAAATTATGGAATTTAATTTAGAGGGTTTTAAGCTTTATCTTTCTTATGAGCTTGGGCTTACTGATAATACTGTTCAGTCATATCTCATAGACGTAAAACATTTTTATGAATATTTTGCGGGGGAAAAACATTTAATTAAAAGTACGGATATTATAAATTATATGAATTATTTGAAAAAAGAAAATTATTCCATTGAGACTATTTTAAGAAGACTCTCGGGGCTTTCTGCATATTTTGACTTCCTTATAAAGGAAAAGAAAATAGAAAAAAACCCTGTTGCTTTTGTAAGTAAACCCAAAGGGTGGGATAAACTTCCTAAATTTTTAAATTTTGATGAAGTGGATAAACTGCTTGATACATTTGACCTATGCGACCCGATTCAGTATAGAAATAAGGTATTGATAGAATTTCTTTATTCAACTGGTAGCAGAGTTAGTGAAATTTTAAATATCAAAATTGGGGATATTGATATAAAAAGGGGATTTGTCAAAGTGACAGGAAAGGGGAATAAACAGAGAATAGTCCCTCTTTACAATAAACTTGTTGAAATTTTGCCTTCTTACTATAATATTAGGCACACTTACCTTATAAAAGGAAGGGATAACGGTTATCTTTTTTTGAATAAAAACGGTGGTAAATTATCAAGGGTTATGTGTTTTAATATTATAAAAGAGGCTTGTAAAAAGGCTGGTATAAATAAAAATGTTTCCCCCCATACCATAAGACATTCATTTGCAACGCACCTTTTGACAAATGGAGCTGATTTGAGAACAATACAAATTTTGCTTGGACACTCAAATATATCCACTACTGAAATTTATACACACATTACCGATAACAAGACAAGGGAGATTTTAACAAAATTCCACCCGAGATTCAGAGGGAAATATTGAAAATAGCAATTACACACCATAATCCTGATTTTGATGCAATATCAAGTAGTTATGCAGCTTACAGGCTTTATGACTGCGACTTTGTATATCTTTGTCATAATGTAGATTCTGTAATTCTTGATTGTCTTGATGATTTGGGCTTAAGGGATAGCTTTAAAGTTGTCATGGAAAGTGAAATTGATGATATAAACGAAAATATTGAGCTTCTGGTAATTACTGACTGCAAATTTAAAAGCAGGCTTGGTTATCTTGAAAAATTGATTAAGAAAGCTCAGAAAGTTTATATTTATGACCATCATACCGGCAATGAGTGTGATATTGACAACGACAAACTCATTTTAAAAGAGGTTGGGGCTTCAACTTCAATAATTGTAAATGAAATCAGTCAGAACAATTTGGTACTTCAACAAAACGAACTTACTTTATTGATGTTGGGAATATATGAAGACACCGGTTTTTTAACGTTTAATTCCACCACGCCGATGGATATAATGGCTTTACATTATCTTTTGTCAAACGGAGGAGAACTTTCAAAAGTCAGGCAATATATCAAAAGAGACTTGAGTAAGGAACAACTAATAATTTTAAATGAGCTTATAATAAATATGAGTCTGTATATTTTAAATGGTATTGCAATAGGTTTGTCATTTGCATCTTTTGATGAATATGTCCCGGAAATATCTGTGCTTGCAAATAAAATAATGGATATGGAAAATCTTGACACATTTTTTATGATGGTCAGGCTCGGTGATCGCATTTTGTTGGTTTGTAGGAGCAGACTTGATTACATAGATACTTCGGAATTAGCTTACAGCTTTGGTGGTGGTGGACATCCCGGAGCTTCAAGTGCCATTATAAAAGATATGACCCTTAATGAAGCTTATGAAAAGCTTAAAGTTTTGGTAAAGGATATAATAAAACCCCAGAAGCTTGCAAAACATATAATGACAACGCCTGTAAAATTTGTTTCTTTCAGCCAGACTTTCAATGATGCCCTTGATCTTTTTATGAAATATAATCTTAATATGATGCCGGTGGTAAAAAACGGAAAAGCGGTAGGGCTTATTTCAAGAAAAGATATCTTGCAGGGGATAAAGCATGGGCTTTCAGATGAGCCTGTAAGCAATATTATGCAGATAGAGTTTGAAACGGTTTCCCCTGAAGAAAATATAAATGTTGTAGAAGATATAATGCTTTTAAAGAATCAGAAGCTGATTCCTGTGGTAGAGAATGAAAAGCTTGTGGGGGTGATTACAAGGACAGACCTTTTAAGGCTGATGAAGGAGGATACCACAAGGATTCCAGGCTATTTAAAGTCAAGAGCTGATAGTCTGATGCTCAGCAAAAAGATTAACGTTAGAAATCTTTTGAAAGACAGGCTACCTGAAGAGTATTTCAATCTTCTCTTTGAAATTGGTGAATATGCTGAAGAACTTGGAACAAATGTTTATGTTGTCGGCGGTTTTGTAAGAGACCTTTTGATGAAAAATGATAATTTTGATGTTGATATTGTTGTGGAAGGGAGTGCTTCTGAATTTGCCAAAAAATATGCTGATATTAAAAACGCTAAAATTGCAATACATAAAAAATTTGACACTGCACAGGTAATTTTGAAAAATGGTGTAAGACTGGACTTTGCAACAGCAAGGACTGAGTATTATACATTTCCGGCAGCAGCTCCGGAGGTAGAATCGTCTTCAATAAAAAATGACCTTTACAGAAGGGATTTTACAATAAATGCAATGGCAGTTAAGTTAAACAGGTCAGAATTTGGACTTTTGCTCGATTTTTTTGGTGGCAGAAGGGATATTAAGGATAGGAAAATAAGGGTTCTTCATAATTTAAGTTTCGTAGATGACCCTTCGAGAGGATTCAGGGCGATACGATTTGCCGTCAGGTTTGATTTTGAAATTGGGCCTCATACCAAAAAGCTTTTGAAACATGCTGTAAATATGAATCTTTTTGATAAGATTATCGGTAAAAGGCTTTTTTTGGAAATCAAGTATATTTTAAGTGAAGAAAATTACCTGGAAGCCCTTGAAACAATGAAAGATTATGATATTTTAAAGTTTTTGCATAAAGGGATTACACTTAGTGAAAGAAAGTATGAAATGTATGAAAATCTTGAAAAAATTTATAGCTGGTACAATGTGCAGGTTGGGAAATCTCTGGATATTTATATAAGCAGATTTTATATTCTTTTCAGCGATTTGAAATACAAAGATTTGAAAGATGTCGGGAAAAAATTTGATTTCAATCATCTCGAAAAGAGACTTTTTATTGGAAATTCTGTAAAAGCAGAAAATATTGCAATTAAAGTTAAAAGAAACACAAAAATAAGAGCCTCTGAAGTGACTAAAATGTTCAAAGAGATGAATGATGAAAGTATCCTTTTTATAGGGGCTATTTTGGGAAGTGAGTTTGAATATATTATTAAAAACTACTTTAATATTTACAGAAATATAAAATTGAATATAACTGGCGATGATTTGATAAAATTAGGGTATAAGCCATCGAAAAAGTTTTCTGAGATTTTAAATACGCTGCTTGATATGAAGATAGACGGTGAGATTTTCTCAAGAGAAGAAGAGCTTAATAAAGCAAGGGAACTTTTTGAAAATAAAAGAGGTGAAGATGACGATAACTAAGGTATTTGAAATTGAAGAACCATTAATCCCCGCTATTTTGGGTCATAAAGACAAGTATCTGAAATTTATTCAAAAAGCGCTTGATATTTCGGTTGCTGTAAGAGGTGGTGAGTTTAACTTAAGCGGCAGCGAAGAAAAGGTAGAAAAAGGTATTATACTCCTTAGTAATCTAAGAGAGATAGTGTTAAAGTCCAATCTATCCATGTCTGACCTGGAAAGTGCTGTGAATATGGTACTTGAAGATACAAAAAGTCAAATATCAGAAGTGCTTACTGATATTATAAAGGTGGCCGGAAGGATAAAAAATGTTGTACCTAAGACTACAAGGCAAAAAAAATACGTGCAGTACATTAAAGAGTATGATGTTGTTTTCGGTGTAGGGCCTGCAGGAACAGGAAAAACATATCTTGCTGTTGCAATGGCGGTAAATATGTTTTTAAATAAAAAAGTAAGCAGGATTATTTTGACAAGGCCTGCTGTGGAGGCAGGAGAAAGACTTGGTTTTTTGCCAGGAGACATTGCGGATAAGATTAATCCATACTTGAGACCACTTTATGACGCCCTTTACAATATGATGGATTTTGAAAAAGTAGGACATTTGATAGAAAAGAATGTGATTGAACTTGCTCCTCTTGCCTTTATGAGAGGCAGGACACTTAATGACGCATTTATAATTCTTGATGAAGCTCAAAACACAACAGTAGAGCAGATGAAAATGTTTTTAACAAGGCTTGGATTCAACTCAAAGGCCGTTATTACAGGAGATATTACTCAGGTGGACTTGCCTTCCGATAAAAAATCAGGGCTCATTGTTGTGAGAGATATTTTAAAAGATGTGGAGGGGCTTAAATTTGTGGATTTTACAAAAAATGATGTAATAAGGCACCCTTTAGTGCAGAGAATAATAAACGCATATGAATTATATGAGGCAAAGAAAAATGGAAACTGAAATTTATCTGACCGACGAAGTAAATAGCGGACTCAGTAACGAATTTATAGGTTATGTTATCAAAAAGACTCTTCTTGATGCAGGTGTAACCAAAAATGTAAAAGTATCGGTATTGATAACAAATGATGATGGGATAAGAAAGTTGAATAATCAGTACAGAGGTATTGACAAACCTACAGATGTGCTGTCATTCCCAATGTATGCTTCAATTGATGAAATCAGTGAAAATGATCTTGTTGGTGATATAGTAATTTCTTTTGATACTCTTAAGAGGCAGGCTCTGGAAAATGAGATAAATAATGACAGAGAGGCGGCATTTTTGATTATTCATGGGATGCTTCATCTGCTTGGTTTTGATCATATTCTTGAGGAAGAAGAGAATATTATGTTTGATTTGCAGGAAGCGATATTAAAAAATTTAGTTGAAGAAGGGTTTGTTTCATAAATATTATGGATTTTATACTCACAATGTGTTATTATATGACCATGGAAATTCCTAAGCCTTATAAAAAAAGATATGAAATCGGATAGTTGGTCGAAATCTGTTAGCGTAGCGATTGAAGGGATTCTTTACGCAGTAAAAAGTGAAAGAAACTTAAAAATACATATTCTTCTTTCTATTGCTGTCCTAATTGCGGCCCTATTTTTAAATATAACACCTCTTGAGTATATTATTCTTGCAATTACCATTACGCTTGTGATTTCTTTCGAGCTTATAAATACTGCCATAGAAAAAATTACTGATGCGATATTCAAGGATAAATGTGAAGAGGCAAAAAGAATAAAAGATATTGCAGCAGGAGCTGTATTGCTTTCGGCTTTTGGTGCGGTTTATATCGGATACTTTACAGTATTTAACAGAATGAAACATGCCACAAATTCCCTTCTTTCGAAAACTTCCTCATTGAGTGAACATATTGCAATTGTGTCTATAGCGATAGTGGTTTTTCTGGTTGTACTTATCAAAAGTTTTTTCAATAAAGGCGAGCCGCTTCACGGAGGTATGCCTTCAGGACACGCTGCCGTTGCTTTTTCGGTACTAATTTCAACGATTTATATTTCAAAAAATTTTGTTATAGGTATACTTGTGCTGCTTTTAAGTATTCTTGTAAGCCTGTCAAGGGTTCAACTGAAAATACATACTATAGGTGAAGTTGTGTTTGGGGGGATTCTGGGGGCATTGGTAACTTATATACTATTTAAAATATTTGTGTGAGGTGTATACTTGGAAAGTCTGATAGGTGAGTTGGTTACTATTGGAATTTGTGTTTTTTTATCAGGTTTTTTCTCTTCAAGTGAGACTGCTTTGACATCGCTAACAGAGTTAAAAGTCAAGCACTTACTGCAGGAAAAGAAGGACAAGGCAAAGGATTTGGAGTTATGGCTAATGCACCCTAATAAGGTGCTAAATACAATCCTTATAGGCAATAACATAGTAAATATTCTGGGCTCTGTTGTAGCTGCCGAAGTTGCCAATAAACTTTTTGGGGATAGTTCAATAGCTATTGCAACAGGTGTAATGACATTTTTGGTTTTGATTTTTGGTGAAATTGCCCCTAAAACTTTTGCCAAGCATAATGCCGAATCCCTCTCAATTTTTATAATCAAAATACTTAAAATCTTTTATTTTGCTTTTTATCCAATTTCTTTTGCACTTAACAAATTAGTGAAAATGCTCATAAAATTGAGCGGTGGAAAAATTGAGCATAATGGACCCAAGATAACTGAGGATGAAATTGAGTTTATCATCAGCGTCGGCGAGAAAGAAGGTGTTCTTGAAAATCAAAAGAAAGAGATGTTGCACAATATTTTTGAAATAAGCGATACGCTGGCTAAAGAGGTAATGGTGCCCAGAACTGATCTTGTGGCAATCAAGTATGGCACTGATATTAATGAAATATTAAACCTTATAGCCAAGACAGAATATTCAAGAATCCCTGTGTACGAAGGGAAAATGGATAATGTGTTAGGGATACTTTACGTAAAAGACCTTCTTAAATATATAAACAGTGACATAAGAAATCTTGATATTAAGACTATTTTGAGAAAACCTTATTTTGTCCCTTCTACCAAAAGGATAGATGATTTGCTCAGAGAGTTTCAGTTGCATCGGATTCATTTTGCCATAGTTATTGACGAATACGGCGGAGTGGATGGTATTGTAACCCTTGAAGATATTCTGGAAGAGATAGTTGGAGAGATAAGGGATGAATATGACAGAGATGAAAAGGACGAAATAATTAAGATTGATGAAAATACTTATGAAATTGATCCTAAAATAGATATTGACGATTTTAATAAGTTTTTTGGTATTGAGATGGAAGAGGATGATGTTGAGTATGAAACTCTGAGTGGACTTATATTTGACCTAAGTGGCAGGATTCCGGAAATTGGCGAAGTATTTCTCTATAAAAATCTTGAACTTCTTGTAAAAGAAAAAGAAAACAGAAGGATTAAAAAAGTTATTGTTAAGTTGGTAAACGAAGAAAATAAGGGTGTAAATCAAAATGAATAAATTTGGGACTGTTGCGATTATTGGAAGGCCTAATGTAGGCAAATCCACACTTCTTAATAAAATTCTTGGGGAGAATATTTCTATAATTTCAGATAAGCCAAACACAACAAGAAATTCTATAAGAGGAATAAAAACAGGTGAAGATTATCAAATTGTATTTATAGATACGCCGGGTATTCACAATGCTAAGGATAAGATTAACCAGCTTATGGTAAAACAGGCTATCGACGGGCTTTCAATGGTCGACCTTGTATATTTTATAGTAACACCGGATGAAATATTTGCCGGTGAATATAAAATGATTACAGAAATACTTAAAAAAGTGGATGCAATAAAATTTTTATTGATAAACAAAGTTGATATTCATGAAAAGAAAGATGTTGTAAATGTTGCCAATAAAGTTTTTGCTGACGGCACTTTTATGTATGTTATTCCTATATCCGCAACCAATTCCACAAACATTGACAAATTGTTGGAACTGACCATTGAAAATCTCCCTGAAGGTGAAAAGATTTATGATTCCGAGGATATTACAACTATACCTGAAAAATTTCTTGTTGCTGAATTTATAAGGGAAGGGGTGTTTAATCTTCTTAAGGATGAGGTGCCGTATAATGTTGTGGTGGAATGTGAAAATATAGAAGATAAGAGTGATAATCTTTTGTACATTTCTGCCTCAATTATTGTAAGCAGAAATTCCCAAAAAGGGATAATTATAGGCAAAAAGGGCTCAATGCTTTCTAAAATTGGCAAAATTTCAAGGGAGAAGTTAGAGGCTTTTTTTGGTATAAAGGTATATCTTGAACTCTTTGTAAAGGTTAGAGAAGGCTGGATGGAAAGGGACGAATATCTCAAAATTCAAGGTTTGGTTTGAGATTTGGTTTTGAGTCTTGAAAAGGGTAATTTCTGAAGGGATTATATACAAGCTAATAAAATATTCTGACGATTCGGCTATCGCAATTTGCTTTCTGAGAGACTTTGGCAAGACAAAAATATTTATCAATAAGGCATTTTCAAAAAAAAGAGGGGTAAATAAATTTTTCCCGGCCGAGATAGACTTTTTGAGGAAGGATGAATCGGACCTTCACAAACTATACGGGATAAAGTATGATACTTCAAAAGGTTACTTTCTCGAAAATCCTCAAATTTTTTTAAGACTTAACATTGTATTCAACATAATAGATTTGCTTTATCACGATGATGAACCAGATGAAATATTATATAAATATATTCTTAATATTAACGAAAAAAATATGACAAAATGGACAGTTTATACAATAAATTATATTTTGAAAATCCAGGGTTTGTTAAAAAATTATGATGTTTGTGGAGAGTGTGGGTGTAGTCTCGAAGAGATTGTTTTGGTTAATGGTGATTTTTTATGTGAAAAATGTTCTGGCAAAAATCCTTTTCTTAATAAAACAAGGACTGAGATTTTAAACAAAGTTTTTTTGCCTGAGTATAAAAGTGTAAAAATATCAAAAGAGGATGAAATCTACATAGTAAAGTTTTTAACAAAATATGTTCAGACAATTATCGGCAAAGAGATAAAAGGGGTAGATTTACTTGAGGAATTAATCTAATGTCGTGCGGTTTCTTCCGTTATGCTTGCTAAAATAAAGCGCAGTATCGGCATTTTTTAGTAGAGCTGATGCAGACTCGATATTTTCATTTATTTCTGATATGCCTGCACTAAAAGTTACTTTGAAGGTTTTGTCGTTTGAACTGAATTCAACCTTTGCAAAGTTATTTCTGAGCCTTTCTAATATTTTTTCAGCTTCATATTTATCTATTTTGGGAAATAACACTGTAAATTCTTCGCCACCGTATCTGCAGGGAAAATCATCTTTCCTTATAGAATGCTTTATCTCTTCAGCAAATTTCCTTAAAACTTCATCCCCCTTCAAATGGCCGTATGTGTCATTTACCTTTTTGAAAAAATCAAGGTCTAAAATGGCAACACTGAAAACAGTCCCGTTATTTTTATAATCTTCAAAAAGAGTTTTTAGCCTGTCCTGAAATGCTGTATGATTGTAAAGCCCCGTTAGACCATCTTTTGAAAGCTGGTCAGTGAGGTTTTCATGTTTTTCCAGCATATCGGTTGAGGAAAATGCAAGATGGAAAATTTTATCTTCCAGGTCCATTATTTTTGATTCGTATCTAATAAAAATTTCTGAAATAAAGTTAATGAGATTTCTGAATTTGTTTTGCTCATTCAAAATAAAATTTTTGTCGACGCCGAAACAATTCATGTGAGGGTGGCTAAAATCTTTTGACATATCATCTATAAAAATAACTATATTGTTTCTGGCTAATTTAATCAAATTTTCTTCGTTATCTGCGCCCTTTTCGATAAAAATAATTGACTCTGAAGGGATTAAATCGAAAAGAGGGTACAAACTGCTACTAAACAGTTTTAACAGTACTTTTTTGACATCCTGGTCATTTACATCGTAATAATGAGTTACATTATTCATCCAACTCTTCTGGCCTTAAATGAGGGAATAAAATCACCTCTCTTATAGATTGTTTGTCCGTAAGAAGCATTACAAGTCTGTCAACTCCAAGACCTTCGCCGGCAGTAGGTGGAAGACCATATTCAAGCGCCCTTACATAATCTTTGTCCATCATATTTGCTTCTTCATCACCCCTGTTTTTTGCTTCAACTTGCTTTTCAAACCGCTCAAACTGATCAATTGGGTCATTTAGCTCATTGAATCCGTTTGCTATTTCAAAACCGGCAATAAAGAGCTCAAATCTTTCGGTAATTTCCGGATTTTCAAAGCTTGACTTTGCAAGGGGTGATACCTCTTTTGGATAGTCGATTATGAATGTAGGATTTATAAGTTTATCTTCAACAAACTTTTCAAATATCTCAAGTACAATTTTTCCTCTCCCCCATTCTTTTTCAGTTTCGATCCCTTTTGAATTTGCAACATTTCTTGCCTTTTCAAGAGTATCTATGTCGACTTTTTTTATATCGGTATATTTTTCGATAGCATCTTCCAATGTAAGTCTTGGCCAGGGTGATTTAAGGTCTATCTCATAACCAGCAAATGTTATTTGTTCTTTGTTAAGAAGTTTTTTGGCAAGAGTTGTGATCAGTTTTTCGGTCATATCCATAAGGTCATGATAGTTTGCATATGCCATGTACCATTCAATCATGGTAAATTCAGGGTTATGTCTTGTGGATATCCCTTCATTTCTAAAATTTCTATTAATTTCAAATACCCTTTCAAATCCACCTACTACAAGTCTCTTCAGGTATAGTTCCGGGGCAATTCTCAGATAAAGTGTCATATCCAGTGCATTATGATGGGTAATAAAAGGTTTTGCGGTAGCGCCACCTGCAATAGGGTGCATCATGGGTGTTTCTACTTCGAGAAAGTCCATTTCAGAAAAGAAGTTACGTATCTCCTGAATAATCTTGCTTCTGAGTTTAAACACTTCTCTCGTGTCTTCATTCATTATAAGGTCTAAATATCTCTGCCTTTGTCTTTTTTCTATATCTTTTAGTCCATGGAATTTTTCTGGCAAGTCTCTGAGACCTTTTGTAAGCAGTGTGAATTTGTTTGCAAATACAGTGATTTCTCCTGTTTTTGTTTTGAACACAAATCCTGTAACCCCAACAAAATCACCGACATCGGTATTTTGGAAAGCTTCAAACTCAATATCACTTATATCACCTTTTTTTACGTAGGCCTGTATGGTGCCTGTCCTATCCCTGAGAGTTAGAAAAGAAGCTTTGCCAAAGCTCCTCATTGCAACAACTCTTCCTGCTACAGTTACATTGTTTTTTTCTTCAAGTAATTTGTCGTGGTCTGAGTTTTTAAATTTATTAACAATATTTATGTTGTCATCATCAACTTTGAAAGAGCTAACATAAGGATTTAGCCCCATTGATTTGATTTTATTCAATTTTTCAAGACGGTGTGAATCCATTTGTTTTCCCTCGTGTTTTATTTCTTTTGAATTTATACATAATTGGTAGTATAATTACAAGTAAAAAAAGGGGTTAAAAGGTGCAAAATGAAAATTGGGATAATATCTGACACCCACGATAATCTGATAAATCTTGAAAAGATTGTTAAAATATTCAATGAAGATTTGAAAATTGATTTTTTAATACACTGCGGAGATGTTTGCTCACCTTTTGCAATAAATATTCTAAGTAAGTTGAAATGTGATTACGTAGGTGTTTTTGGTAATAATGATGGTGAGTGGCTTGGAATTCAGAAACTTTCAAAAGGCAGATTTTTTAAACCCCCTTTGCTTAGAAATATTTCAGGTGTAAAGTTTGCGATTATGCACGAAGGGGATTTGGCAGAATATATTGATGAAAAAGTAGATTTTGTGCTATTTGGACATACCCACAATTCGTATTTAAAGAAAAAAGGCAGGCAAACTATTATTAATCCAGGTACATTATCAGGTTATGTTTCAGGAAAATCGACCTATGCAATCATTGACCTTACAGATATGAAAAGTGAAATTTTGGAACTTTAATGTATATAGGATATGAGGGTATGAGGACGGGATGACGGGAGGATATTAGCCCGGGCCCATTTTCCCATCCAAAAGAGACCGTTTATAATTTTGTGTCAGGGTGACCTATCCCTTCTCAGCATCTATAATTTTTGAGGAAATGCCCGACATATATTTAAACCTATAGTAGTATGGTTAAGGATGACTAAGGTGACACGGAATTATGAACACTACCGTTAAATAAAAATATAGCTTAACTTTATGTCTAAAAAATGGTTGCAATTCCACATACTCCTCAATCCATTTCCAGACCAAAGCATATTTTTCTATAATTTCAAGCAAGCCTTTTGCTTCTTTTGCCGTAAGAGAAGGTGTATTTATATTTTCTTTTATAAACTTGATAGTATTCTCAAGCTCTTTAAGCTTTTCTTGGGTGATCCTTTTTTCATTTATTGCAAAGCCTTTTATAAGGTAGTTCTTTAATACATTAGTTGCCCAAATTCTAAACTGAGTTGCCTTTTTAGAGTTTACCCGGTAGCCAACGGCTATGATTACATCAAGGTTATATAGATTCATTTTTCTTTTTTTGCCATCTGCGGCAACCTGTTCCAAAATGGAACAGGTTGAATTTACATCAAGCTCACCAGTTTTGTAAATATTTCTAATATGCTTTACTATAGCGGGTCTTTGTACGTCGAATAAATATGCAATTTGATGTGCGTCAAGCCACAAAGTCTCCTCTTTGAGCTGAACCTCTATCCTTTTATCCTTATCCTCAAAAATAACTAATTGATTTTCATCTTTCATTTTTCACCATTCATTTCTATTTTTTCCAGATTTTCCAGTATAAGTTTATTCAATCTTTCCTCTTCTTTTAATTGCTCTAAAAATTCAGCTTTTAACTTTGTAAATTTCTCTTCAAAATCAAAATCATCCTCTTCTTCAGGAAGTCCTACATATCTTCCCGGTGTCAATACATAATCAAGCTCTCTAACTTCTTCAATACTGGCAGACTTACAAAATCCCTTTATATCCTCATAACTTTCGTCTTCCCTTTGCCATTTGTGATAGGTATCTGCAATTTTTCTTATCTCTTCAGGTGTTAATATTCTCTGTCTTCTATTAATCAGCTGTCCCATATCTCTTGCATCAATGAAAAGAATTTGCCCTTTTCTTGTAGTTTTGCTTTTTCTTAAGAGCCATAAAGAAGCCGGTATTTGGGTATTTAAAAAAAGTTTTGAAGGTAGATTTACGATACAATCTACTATATCATCTTCAATCATATTTTTTCTAATCTCGTATTCTGCTGTTTGTTTTGTAGTCAAAGCACCTTTAGCCAGAACAAAACCAGCTTTTCCATGAGGGGCTAAATGAAAAATAAAGTGCTGTATCCACGCATAATTTGCATTTCCTGCAGGAGAAACTCCATATTTCCATCTTACGTCTTTTCTAAGTAATTCACCGCTCCAATCGCTATCATTAAAAGGTGGATTTGCAATTACAAAATCTGCTTTTAAATCTTTGTGAGCATCGTTTAAAAATGAACCTTCAGGATTCCATTTTACCTGTGATGAATCAATGCCCCTGATGGCAAGGTTCATTTTACAAAGTCTCCAAGTAGTTGGTTGCTCTCCTGCCCATATATTGAAATATCATTGATTTTCCCTTGATGAGCCAATACGAACTTTTCAGATTGAACAAACATACCACCAGAGCCGCAGCAAGGGTCAAAAACTCTTCCTTTATAAGGCTCAAGCATTTCAACCAAAAGTTCAACAACACTTCTTGGAGTGTAGAATTGCCCACCTTTTTTACCTTCAGCAAGGGCAAACTGGCCAAGAAAATATTCAAAAACATGTCCTAAAATATCTGCACTTTTCTTTTTTGCTTCATTAAATGCCACATTACTGAATAAATCAATAAGACTACCAAGGCTTATTGGGTCAAGATTTCCTCTGGCATAGACTTTTGGTAGTACACCTTTTAATGATGGATTTTCTTTTTCTATTAAATCCATTGCATTATCTATGATTTTACCAATTTCAGGATTTTTTGCATTGGCTTTTAGGTATTCCCACCTTGCTTCTTTTGGTACATAAAATACATTTTCAGCTCTGTATTCATCCACATCTTCAGGGTCAGCTCCTGCGTATTCACCTTCGCCTTTTTTTAGTTTTTCATATAAATTCTCAAATGCTTCAGAAATATACTTTAAAAATATTAACCCTAATACGACATGTTTATATTCAGCAGCATCAATGTTTTTTCTTAATTTATCTGCTGCTTTCCATAATTGTTGTTCAAAAGAATCAACATTATTATTTTCCTTAGCCATATTCGAGCCCTCCTTTTATGTTGCCATATTATAACAAATTGTATTTTTACTTAAAACTATTTTTTTTCATACAAAATTTCATTGACCTGTCCTTTTATTAAATTTGTTTATTGGAGGTGTCCTATGACAAAAGTCATCAGTGTTGACATTGGCTATTGCAATGTGAAAGCAGTTTTTAATGAGTGGGGTAGTTTGCGACAAGAAAAATTCCCGACCGCAATTGCACCGATACTTCTATCTGATCATTATGATGACTTATGTAAAAAAGATGAGCATTTTTACTTTGAAGATCAGTTTTATACTGTCGGAGAAGCTGCTAAAACTGATTCAGTTAATACTACAATTTGTACAGATATTTGCCATTGATTTTTTACTACATTATTGGTTATCACAATGTTATCACAACAAAAACTGCATATCTCCAGATAATTGTTAATTAGAAAAAGTAAAATCGGGGCGACTGGATTTGAACCAGCGACCACACCCACCCCAAGGGTGTACGCTACCAAGCTGCGCCACGCCCCGAAAACCTTTTACCGTATATATCAAAAAATATTTTTAATCAATCAGATTATGCAAAACTTCATAAAAGTTTTTAAGTTTTTTGATGAAGCTGTATAACTGTTTATAGCAACCTTTTGGCATCTGAGCATTAATCGTGGAAAATTATCATTTATCCCGTAAATTTTATCCCCTATTATGGGAAAAGAATAATAGCTTAATAGAGCTCTTATCTGATGCCTTGTAGCTTCACTTACTGTAACTAACACAAGTGTATTATTTTTAAAATATTTAAGTGGGGTGATTCCAGTTTCATTGTCAGTATCCTTTTCTGTTACAATAACCTTCTTTTTCTTGTGGGCATCTATCTTATTTCTTAATGTCAAACTCTTATCCAACCTCCCATGGACAAGAGCAAGGTAATACTTTCTTATATAATCAATTTTAAAATTATTTTTTACTGCAGGGACTACCCCATCTGTTTCATAGTCAAGCCTTGAAATCAATCTATACTCTGAAAAATTAGCTTCTACAATGTCCGAAATGGTTAGATCATCTTCTAATTTATGCCTTTCTGTGTGCATAAATGGCGGTTTATATAGAAAAAGAACATTGTTATATTTTGCAATTAGAAACTTATCTATATCATATTTCACATCTTTTTTTGAAATTAAAAGGGAAACTTCATCCTTTTCATTTATCTCCAAATCTTTTTTAACATTTACACTGTTATTTAATACGACATAACCCGATTTGATATACCTTTTGGCAAGTCTCTTTGAAATTTTATACCTATTTGCTATGGCACTTGAAATTTTCATAAATAAATTATACAATTTTCAGGCTGACTTTCAACAACTAAGAGTTAGTCACCGATCAAAACTGGGGGAATCTATGAAGAAATATATCATTTTAATCTCATCCTTCTGTATGCAACTCTGTCTTGGTGCTACATACTCCTGGTCCGTATTTGTAGCTCCCTTAAAAAGCTACTTAAATATTTCTCAGGCTATGGCACAGATGCCTTTTTCGATTTTTTACTTTGTTTTCCCTTTTACAATGATCTTTTCAGGTTTTATTTTAAATAAAATTGGACCAAGAAAAAGTGCTGTAATAGGTGGTATTTTGTTTGGCTCAGGATGGATGGTCTCGTATTTTGGTGGTCAAAACTATCTTTTTACAATTATAGGAAACGGTTTTTTGGCAGGGTTTGGAGCAGGGCTTGCCTACATTGTCCCTATCTCCACATGCATTAAGTGGTTCCCAAAGAATAAAGGGCTTGTAACAGGGTTTGCCGTAGCTGGTTTTGGCGGTGGTGCTGCCCTTGTAAGTCAGATTGCTGGTTTTATGGTAAAATCTCACTCACCTTTTTATACACTATTTTTCTTGGGTGTAATTTTTACAATCATTACCGTTTTATCAGGTATAAATATGACAAATCCACCTTCTTATAAAGGGGAGTCAAAAACTGAAAGGCTTTTTGATTTATCGATTTTAAGGGATAAAATATTTTGGATACTCTACTTTGCAATGTTTGCAGGACTTGCCGCAGGTTTTGCAGTTAATGGAAATTTAAAAGAGCTGTATCACACATCTACTGTAGCTATCGGTGTCTTTAGTGTATCCATGTTTGCAATAATGAATGCTGCAGGGCGAATTATCTGGGGTGCAATCTTTGACAAAGTAAAATCATCTACAGCAATTATGATAAATCTATTTTTTCAAGTAATTGTTCTTGCCCTTGCAAAATTTATATTAAAATCGGACTACAGTCTTGTAATTTTTGCTGCAATTGTTGGTTTTAACTACGGTGGAGTTTTGGTGCTGTATGCAGGCAGCACCGCAAGGATCTGGGGGGCTGCGAGCATGGGAAAAATTTACGGACTTCTCTTTAGTTCTAATATACCAGGAGCTGTTGCCCCACTTTATGCAGGATTTGTTTACGACAAGTATCACAGTTTTAATATAGCTCTATTTACTATTGCAATTTTGATGTTTGCAGCTGTATTATTGATTTATGTAAATAGAGAAAATATAGATAAAGGTGTTGCTGAGGAGATAAGATGAAAGTTTTAATTACAAATGATGATGGTATCTATTCGAAAGGGATCTATGCTTTGTATGAAGCGTTTGCAGAAATAGCTGATGTAACAGTGGTAGCACCTATTACAGAACAGAGTGCTGTGGGGCACGCCATAACTGTAACACTCCCCCTTAGAATGTATGAGGTCTATAGAAAGGATAGATTTTTTGGATATGGTGTAAATGGCACTCCTGCAGACTGTGTAAAGCTTGCTTTTTCCGATATTTTGACAACAAAACCTGACCTTGTTGTCTCAGGAGTAAATAAGGGGGCAAACCTCGCATCAAACGTCATATACTCAGGAACGGTATCTGCTGCCACAGAAGGGGCGATGATGGGGGTAAATGCTATGGCTGTAAGTCTTGCTTCAATTGAATTTGATGACTACAGTATCGCTGCAGAGTTTGCACTTTTTTTTGCTAAAAAATTGTCAAAGTCAAAAGATATGAAAGAGACAGTTTGGAATATAAACATTCCTCCATTAAAAAGAAATGAGATAAAAGGGTGGAGATATGCAATTCAGGGGAAAACAAAATATTTAGACACCTTTGAAAAAAGGGTTGACCCAAGAGGGAATACATATTACTGGCTTACAGGAGAGAAAATTATTGAACGTACATCTGAAGAAAGCGATGATTACCTTTTGGAAAGAGGGTTTATTACAGTCACTCCAATAAAATATGACCTTACCGACTGTGAACTTTATAAAAAACTTAAAGAAGGAGAGGAAAATTATGAATTTAATTAAAAAAATAACTTTGATTTTTATCCTTGTTTTTTCTTTATTCCTGCTTGGATGCGAGGGGTGTTCGGATTCAAATCCCACTTCACCTGAACAGACTCAAAAATCAAATGGTTAAGTTATTAATTACTTTAGCATTATCTTTTTTCTGGTTTTCAATAAGCTTTGCCGGAGTCGAAATATCTGATTTTTCTTTTGTGGGCAAAGAGGTTAGCGATTTAACCATTAAACCGGTCTATAAAAATATCAGTGTAGATTTCAAAAGTATAAAGTCATTTGA